>JAGONM010000034.1:0-36725 GCA_017993055.1 Armatimonadota bacterium | reverse complement strand
GCCGATGTCATAGTGGTGTCGGAGACGCCCTTCGGGTTGGGCAATCTCTCCAACCTGCGTCAGGCCGCGCAAGCTCTCGATCAGGGCAAGAGGCTTGCGGTGATAGGAAGGTCGGATGCCTATTCGGAGAGGGATTTCGCGAACGGCGAGGTGGAGAGTCTGCTGAGGGGTCTGTTGGATCGAGGGGCCGCGTCGCTCGAGTCGCCCGACGCGCTTCATGACTGGGTTGCGGAATGAGGTGGGCTGTAGTATAATCCAGAGGTCGCTGGTCAGGAGCCGGGAGCCGGAAGTCAGAAGGCGAGGAACCGATTCTGACTCCTGCCTTCCGACTCCTGACTTCGCTTTTCCGGTCAAGCGGCCTTGATGACCTTGCCGGCCTTCAGGCACTTGGCGCACACGGACATCTGGCGGGTGCTGCTCCTGCCGTTGGCGACGCGGACGGTCTGCAGGTTCGGATTCCATCTGCGCTTGGTCTTCGGAGCGCGCAGGGCCCACGATCCCGAGTGCTGGTGGCGGATATTCTGACCAAACTGCGGGCCTTTGCCGCAGACATCACAAGTTCGTGCCATTATTGAGTAAACCTCCTGCGAAACGGTGGAAAGACTTCCTGGTCTCGGAACATCGGAGACGCACAAAAGACAATATAGCACAGAACGACAAGCTTTGGCAAGGACTTTGAAGGCAATATGCGGGACAAGCCGATAACACGCATCCTCAGGGTCGCGGCGCCCGTCGCGATCACTGACAGTCTGGGCAGGGCATCGGAAGCTATGAGAGTCGCGGGCGTCTCCGAACTGCCCGTTCTCGAAGACGGCCGCCTGGTCGGGGTCATCCGGGAGGCGGATGTATTCTCGGAGATCGTAAGGCGAGGCGGCGCTCAGGAAGCCGCGCTCGCGTCAATCGGTCCGCTCGTGTTCCGCGAGGCCGTCCTCGGAGGCAGCCGTATGTCGGTCGTGCAGGCCGCGGAGGTCATGGATTCCCGCTCCCTTCAGTCGCTGCCGATCGTGGACGAGTTCGGGCGATACATGGGCGTCGTCACCAGGTCCGACTTGGTCGGGGCGCTCGCCGGAAGCATTCGACCGCCGAGTGTAGGCGGCCTGGCAACTCCCTTGGGGGTCTACCTGACGACCGGCCATATACGGGCGGGCGCCGGGGACTTCGGGCTCTTCCTTGCCGGGGCGTCGCTGATGGTGCTCAACTACGTCGGGCTGCTGATTATAGTCGGCCTGGCATTGTTCGTGGAGAAGGCTCTGGGGTTTCCTCTGTGGACCGCCCTGAGAACTCCGTGGGCGATCAACGCCGAATGGGTGGACCCGGCTCGAAGCGTGCTGCTCGGTCTGTCGGCGCCGATATTTCTGCTGCTGTTGAGGCTCTCGCCGCTGTCGGGATACCATGCGGCCGAGCATCAGGTCGTGCATGCAATCGAGCGCGGGGAGCCTCTTACCCCCGAGGTCGTCAAGACGATGCCGCGGGTGCACCCGCGCTGCGGCACGAACATCGTGGCCGCAGTGGTGGTTTTCTTCATGGTGTCCGAAGCGGTTTCGAGCGAGGTCGCGGCGATGATCGCCGTGTTCATACTCGTGTTCTCCTGGCGCACCATCGGAGCGTACTTTCAGCAGTACGTGACGACCCGTCCACCCAGCCTGAAACAGTTGCAGAGCGGCATCCGGGCGGGTGAGGGCATACTTCGGGAGTACCGGGACAACCCGGCCTCTCACGTTGCCGGTCTGCGCAGACTATGGAATACGGGAATGCCCCAGGTGATGATCGGTGCGGCCTTCGCATTCGGCCTGGGAGAGCAGGTGCTTCGTATAGTGGCGCCTGAACTCATGTAGGAGGGTATCATGGAAACGGATCTCGTGATCACCAGGGACATGACGATCGCCGAGGCGATGGAGTTGTGTTCGCGGGCTCCGGAGATCCTGCAGGGCCACGGGATGGGTTGCTCCGTGTGCCTGATCTCGTCTTCGGAGACAATCGAAGAAGGACTGACGGCGCACGGCCTGGACGTGGATGCAGTCCTTGCCGAGCTAAACGCCTGCGCCTCCGATGAACGGAACGATGGATAGGAGAGAGCATGATTCGTGACAAGCTGGCAGCAGCCGTGACAAAGGCGATAGCGGACGCGCGGGAAGCGGGAGAGGTGAACTGCGCCGAGATCCCTGAGATCGCGCTCGAGCCGCCGAAGAGCAGAGAGTTCGGCGACTTCACGACCAATATCGCTATGATGATGGCTCGTGAGGCCCGGATGGCGCCTCGCCGACTGGCCGAACTCGTGCTGGCGCGACTCTCGACCGCCGACGGCCTCATCGAGCGTGCCGAGGTTGCGGGCGGCGGTTACATCAACCTGTATCTCAAACCGGAATGGCTGCACGATACCCTGATTCGCATCGCTGACGAGGGCGAGGCATACGGGCGGTCGGAGGCCGGCAGAGGGACGAAGGTGCAGGTCGAGTACGTCAGCGCGAATCCGAACGGCCCGATCCACATCGCCCATGGACGAGGGGGTGCGGTCGGGGACGTCATCGCCAACATGCTAGAGGCCGTCGGCTGTGACGTCACGCGCGAGTCCTACATCAACGATGCCCGTACCAGCCTCCAGATGCAGAATTTCGGCCGGTCCGTCAACGCCCGCTATATGCAGGCGCTTGGACACGACTTTCCGCTGCCGGACGACGCATACCGGGGCGAATACGTGACGGATATCGCCAGGAAGATAGTCGAGAAGGACGGCGAAGCGCATCTCTCCTTGTCTGAGGACGAGCGGGTCCGTCTGTTTACCGACTTGGGCGAGGAAATGATGCTCGAAGAGCAGAAGGCCGACCTCGAGAAGTTCGGCGTGAAGTTCGATGTGTGGTTCTCAGAGCAGGCTCTGCACGACACCGGCAAGGTCCAGGAGGCGGTCGAGCGCCTCAAGGACCGGGGATACGCCTACGAGAAAGCAGATGCCCTGTGGCTCAAGTCCACGGAGTTCGGAGACGACAAAGATCGAACGCTGGTACGAAGCAACGGCCAGCCGACCTACATTGCCGCCGACGCCGCATACCATGCCGACAAGCTCGATAGGGGTTTCGACCGCGTGATTGACGTCTGGGGGCCGGATCATCACGGTTACATCTCGCGCACGAAGGCCGCCGTCGCGGCGCTCGGATACGATTCCGACAATATCGAGATCATCATCTTTCAAGTCGTAAGGCTGTACTCCGGCGGCGAACTGGTGATGATGTCGAAGCGGGCGGGGGACGTCGTGCTTCTCGCCGATCTCATTGAAGAGGTCGGCCGGGACGCGGCCAGGTTCTTCTTCCTGATGAGAAGCCACGACAGCGGGCTCGACTTCGATCTCGAACTGGCGAAGTCCCAGTCGAATGACAACCCCGTCTACTACGTGCAGTACGCCCACGCGCGGATATGCAGCATCCTTCGGAAGGCCTTGGAAGAGGAAGGCATCCGCATTTCTCGGGCATCCGAAACGGATCTTTCGGTTCTCAGGCACGAATCCGAGATCGAACTGATGAAGAAGCTCGGGGAGTTTCCGGACCTGGTACAGATGGCGGCCGAGGCACGCGAGCCCCACAGGCTGACCCGCTACGCGCAGGACCTTGCCGCCGTGTTTCACGGGTTCTACACGGACTGCCGCGTCATCAGCGAAGACGCTGCGTTGACTGCGGCGCGGCTCGTACTCGTGGATTCCGCGCGAACGGTTCTGGCGAACAACCTCCGGCTTCTCGGGATCGGCGCCCCGGAGAAGATGTAGTCGGGACGGGAAGAGAGTGTCACCATGAAAACGCGCACAACTCGGATGTTCGAAGTCACGCTCCTTGCCGGCGCGATCGCCGCGCTGATTCTGACCGCCGCCGCCGCGGGTGAGTTTCTCGATCGGGACGGGGGTAAGCATGCTTGGACGATAGACGAGGCGCACGCTCTCATCTGGGAGGGTGAGCCGTACGTGCCGTTCGGGATTGTGATCCGGCCGAGATACCTGGCCGGCGCGCAGACCGACGAGAACCTCACCGCGGACGCGGGCGACATCGAGGCTCTCACGCTCGCTGGGGTCAAGGACGTGATCGTCAGGCCCGGCAAGGCGCTCTCGTCCCTTCCCGTAGAAGCGTTTCAGAAAGTCGTGAATCTCCTGGAGAGCGCCGGCCTGAGGTACGGTATCGAGCTTGACGATTCGCCTTACGAGGCTCTCTCGGGCTACGTGATAGACCCCGTCACCTATAGGGCATCCGGGATCATGTCCCCGGGTGAGATCACTTACGTCCTCGCTGATTCGAAGCTCGCGATCTATGCCCTGTGCGATGTCAGGACGTCCGGCGTGACCGCCATTGGCCAGGAGATAGCCGCCGCCGGGTCCGTCACCGTGCGCGCCAACATCGAGCCGGGCGTCGAACACCTGCTCCTGCTCTATCCTCAAAAAGTCATCGCGCCGGGTTCGCAGGATTGGAGCCTTCCCGATCTGTGGAGCGGGGGGGACAGGCATCGGGACAGGCTGGCGGCGTTTCTGTCGAAGATCAAGTTCGGCAAGGGTCTGCGTTTCCTGGCCGACCCCTTCGGCGCGCACATGGGTCTGCGGGGCGAGGCAGAGTACCTCGTCCCGGCCTCGCCCGAGTTTCGCATCGGATACGCCGCCTGGTTGAGTCGCAAGTACCGATCCCTGAACGGCCTCAAGACAGCGTGGGCGGTGAGGCAGTATGAGATCGCGTCGTTCGATGAGGCCTCGCGGATGATCCCCCTGTGGAGCGAGGGCAGAGGACTTGCCGCAGTCTACAGCGAGAAGACCGGCAAGAAACACGACGTTGACGTGCCGAACTCCGGAATCTGGAGCGACCTGCGCGACTATCGGTCCGAGTCGGTGCGGCAGTTCATGGACGGCATATCCGATGTTCTGAAGCGCACGGTTGCCGATGTGCCGGTTGTCTTCACCGCGAACGGATTTCAGCCTTTCTTCCTGGGAAGTGGATCGGTCGGCTTCGACGGGCTCTCGGTCCTGGCGCCGGCGATCCAGGGTGCCGAGAGTCAGGCGGGGAGTGCGTTCTCTCTGGCGGAGCATTCTTCCCGTCGCGTGTGGATCATCTCGCGAATAGGCTCGAGCGGGGTGCCCCTGGGCAAGAAGGATGAACTCTTCGGGTACATCAATCCGCTCAGCGGTCTTGGCGCTAAGGGTTTCTATGTGGAGGAAGGCGCAATCCCCAGCGGGGCATCCGGGGCCGATGCTCTGGTCTGGCTTGCGGAGTACGCGGCTTCGGCCTCCTCGGACAAGCAGTTCGCGGCGCGTCGCCCGCCTGCGATCTACTATCCCGAAAAGGTAGCGGGCACGGGCGTCAGGCGGCTGTCCGGCGGAGTCTGGTGGCTTCCTTCGTTCCTGCCGGGTCGCGGAGTGGTCCCTGGCGGAGGAATCTCCGGGTATTCGATCACCATGCCCGATGAAACTGTGCGGCTCTACGTCTGGTCGCTCGCTGGCCCCAGGTTGATCCGAGTGCCTGCCGGTCAGGCGGTCGGCGTGACGGGTCCGTCCGGCGAGACGATTGAGGTCAAGCCTAAGAAGAACCTCGTGGAGTTGCCGCTCACCGACGAACCCTCGCTCATAACCGGCATCGAGGCCGACGTGTTCCTCCCGGTGGAGGTTGTCGAAGAGGCCATCGTCAAGTTCAAAGAGGTGATCGCGCGAGGGGACGCCAAAGGCATGAATGTCTCGGGCTACAACGCAACGCTGAGCCGCGTTCAGGAACTCGTCAAGAACGGCAGCCTATTCATCGCCTTGGACATGGTGCAAGTCTCGATGGACGAACTGACTCGCCGCCTCAGGGGGCTGGAGGGCGCGCCGGAGGTGCGCCAGGAGTGAAAGCCGTTGTCTTCATCGAACCGCGACGGCTGATCGTCGAAGAAAGGCCGGTCCCTGAGATCGGCTCCGGCGACGTGCTGGTGAAGGTTCACGCGTGCGGCGTCTGCGGCACGGATATGCACATCTTCGCGGGCGAACACATCGTGAGATTTCCCGTCGTGCCCGGTCACGAGTTTTCGGGCGAGATAGCGGATGTCGGCCCGGAGGTGACAAGTGTAGGCGTCGGGGACCGCGTAACGATTGACCCCAACATTGTCTGTCATACCTGCAGTTTCTGTGCCGACGGCGAGGTTCATCTGTGTGAGAACCTCACCGCCGTCGGTGTCAACTACGACGGCGGTTTTGCCGAGTACTGCCGGGTTCCGGCATCGCAGGTGTACAGGGTGCCCGACAGTGTGAGCCTCGACGACGCGGCGTTCGCGGAGCCGCTGGCCTGCTGCATCCATGGTCTCGACCGGGCGGACTTGATTCCGGGGCGCGTTGCGGTGGTACTCGGCGCCGGCTCGATCGGCCTGCTGATGGTGCAATTGGCCCGGGCCGCGGGCGCGAGGGTACTCGTTAGCGAGCCGGACGAAACGAAACGCCGACTCGCGTCCGAACTTGGGGCGAGTGCCTGCATTGACCCGACGAGCCGCGATGTCGTGGAGGAGGTCTTTCAACTCACGGATCGCGGCGCGGATGTCGTCATCGAGTGCGCAGGTCTACCGCGCACGGCCGAGACGGCGCCGAAGCTTGCGAGGAGGGGCGGAACGATACTCCAGTTCGGGGTTGTCAGCCAGCACGAAACCGTGCGCATCTCGCCCTACGATGTCTTCTACCGAGAGCTGTCCATCGTCGGGTCGTTCGTAAACCCGTTCACCCATGCGCGTGCCGTCGAGATGCTTGCATCCGGGGCAGTCAGCGTTCGCCCGCTGGTCACGCATCGGTTCGGACTCGATGAGGCCGCGAAGGCGCTCGAGACCGCCTCCGGCGCTCGAGCGATCAAAGTGCAGATAGCCGCTCGCTAGTCTTGCGGCCGTGCTTCTGCGCCGGCGGATAGGCTCATCGGTCGGCGCAGAAGCACGGCCGCCATCTGTTCAGAGGTTAGCATGCCAGGATTCTGGAAGACGATACGGAAGTCATTCGGCGACGCATACGATTATCTCGGAACGGTCATCATCTGTAGCTTCATCTGGTTCGGTGTTCTGCTCGGAACGGTCTCCGCGTGGGCGGGGCTCGGAACCAGGTCGCCGATCGCATGGATGGCGTTCGCCGTCGGATTCTACTCACTGCTTCTGGGACCCCTTACCGCCGGAGTGTTTCACGTCGGCAGGAAGATCGTCACTCGCGATGATCCTACGTGGGTCGAGATGTTCAGGGGTGCCCGCGAATACTGGGGCGGCGCGGTTCTCCTCGCGCTGGGACAGACTACGATCACGACGGTGATAGGCGTCAACGCATGGTTCTACTTTGGTCACAAGACACTCGTCTTCAGAGCGTTGGGTGGGGTATTCCTCTACGCACTGGTGGTTTGGCTCATGAGTGCCATGTACCACTATCCGATCCTTATCGAGCAGCGCCCCGGCCTCGTCAAGATCGTGAAGCGTGGATTCCTTGTCACGCTCGACAACCCGGCCTTTACCGCAGGGGTCTTCTTTGCTATAATACTGCTTACTTTTCTGTCGGTGGCTGTCATGCTGCCGATGGCTCTGCTCTGGGCGGGTCTCGCCGGGGTGATTCTGACCCGCGCTCTGCGCGCCCTGTTCGTCAAGTACGAACTCCTGCCGCCCGAGAGGGAACCGTCTCCCGACGATGATCCATGGGAAGCGGTTGCCGACGATCCCCGCGCCGGTGGTAGAGACCCACGGTCGGCTGTGCCCAGAGACCGAGGGTAAGGCGGGATGACTTGAAAGGAAGTTGCTGGCATGGCTGAGATAGTCTGCCTGGGTATCCTAGTTGCCGATGTACTCGCAAAGCCCGTTGACGAGTATCCGGGCCGGGGCAAGTTGGTGCTGGCCGATCAGATGGAGCTTCATACGGGCGGATGTGCGACCAATACCGGAGTTGCTCTGGCAAAGATCGGCATAGACACCGGACTCGTGGGAAAAGTGGGCGAGGACGGATTCGGCGATTTCGTGATCAGCACCGTGCAGGGACATGGAATAGACTCGCGGGGAATCGCGCGCGATCCGCGGAACAACACCTCCGGCACTATGGTAATGATCCACTCCGACGGAGAGCGCAGTTTCATTCACTATCTCGGCGCGAACGCGACCCTGGTCGAGTCGGATGTCGACTTCGAGTTCGTCGAAGGGGCGAAGATTCTGCATGTGGCGGGCACCTTCCTCATGCCCTCGTTCGACGGCCAACCGACGGCGAACGTGCTGAAGAAGGCGCAGCAGATGGGCATAACGACATCACTCGACACCGCCTGGGACTCCCGAGGCCGCTGGATGGAGCTTCTCGCGCCGTGCCTGCCGTATATGGACTATGCCGTTCCGAGCATTGAGGAGGCGCGGATGGTCACCGGCCGGCATGAACCGGCGGATGTCGCGAAGGCGCTCATGGATCGAGGGGTGAAGGTCGTCGGCCTCAAGATGGGCGAGGATGGGTGCTACATCCGGTCGGCCGACGCAGAGATCCGAATACCGAAATACGATGTTGACGCAGTGGACGCCTGTGGCGCGGGCGATGCTTTTGCTGCGGGCTTTCTGACCGGCGTCGCGAGAGGCTGGGACCTCGAGAAGACCGGCCGGTTTGCCAATGCGGTCGGCGCGCTCTGCGTCACGGCGATTGGCGCGACCACCGGCATCAGGAGCCTCGAGGATACCTTGGCGTTTATGGGGTAGTAGGTAACCTGGACCGGGCGCGTCACCCTGAACTCGTTTCAGGGTCTACCACCGCACGCGATTGGATGCTGAACCAAGTTCAGCATGACGCGGCGCCAAGATGCCGGGTACGCCGAGTGTGGGAGTGCACATGCTGAGCAGTGAGCTGAGAGAGAGATTCCTGAGGTTCTTCGAAGGAAAGGGGTGCCTGGTGGCGCCGAGCGATTCGCTCGTCCCGGACGATCCCACCCTGCTGTTTTCGAGCGCCGGGATGGTGCAGTTCAAACCCTACTTCGTCGGAGATCGGGTGCCTCCCCGCACACGGATGGCCACCGCTCAGAAGTGTCTCCGTACCGGGGACCTCGAGGTGGTGGGTACGACGCCGTTTCACCACACTTTCTTCGAGATGATGGGCAACTTCTCGTTCGGCGACTACTTCAAGGACGAGGCGATCTCCTGGGCCTGGGAGTTCCTGACCGAGGTTGTCGGCTTTGAGCCCGACGACCTCTGGGTGACTGTCTTCCAGACCGACGATGAGGCCTACGGCATCTGGCACGACAAAATCGGGATTCCCGCGGGCCGCATCGTACGGCTCGGCGAGAAGTCGAACTATTGGCCCGCCAACGCCCCCAGCGAGGGTCCGAATGGCCCCTGCGGCCCGTGCTCGGAAATATTCTTCGACTTCGGCAAGGACGTCGGGTGCGGCTGGCCCGAGTGCAATCCCGACTGTGACTGCGCCCGATTCAGCGAGGTCTGGAACCTCGTCTTCATGCAGTACAACCGCGAAGAGGGTGGGGTGTTGACCCCGCTGCCGAAGAAGAACATCGACACCGGCATGGGCTTGGAGCGTGTGTCGGCCGTCCTCCAGCGAACCCCGACCAACTTTGAGACCGATTTGTTCAAGCCGATTATTGACACGATATCCGAGATCTCCGGCAAGAAGTACGCCGCCGGGAACCATGAGGCGGATGTCGCCTTCCGGGTGATCGCCGATCACATCCGCGCAATGGTGTTCTGTCTCGCCGATGGCGTCATGCCATCCAATGTCGGGCGAGGCTACGTTCTCCGCAGGGTGATCCGGCGTGCGGTGCTCAAAGGCAGACTGCTCGAGCTCGACGAGAGCTTCCTCGACAAACTGGTACCGGTCGTAGTCGCGATCATGCAAGGCGCCTATCCCGAGTTGGAGGAGCGCCAGGGTCACATCACACGGACACTCAGTGCGGAGGAAGAGAAGTTCCGGCGAACGCTCGAGATGGGAATGCAGAAGCTCGATGAATGCATCGAAGCGCTTCTGGCCTCGAAGAAGGCCGAGATGCCCGGGATGGAAGCCTTCGTCCTCTACGATACATTCGGTTTCCCGCTCGAACTGACACAGGAGATCGCCGGCGAGCGGGGCATAGCCGTGGACGTTCCGGGTTTCGATGAGGCGATGGACGCGCAGCGCCGCAGGGCTCGCGAGGGCAGCGACATCTCGACCGACGTCTTCGCCGGCAGCCTCGGGGCGCTCGCCGAGATCGAGAAGGCCGAGCCCGAGACAGAGTTCGTCGGCTACCAGGCGTTCGAATCCTTGTCTCGCATCGTCGGCATACTAAGAGATGGCGAGCTGGTGGACTCCGCGCAGTCCGGCGACAAGGTTGACCTGGTGCTTGATAAGACACCCTTCTATGCGGAGTCCGGCGGCCAGGTGTCGGACGTCGGCACGGTTAGCGGCGATGGCGGCGAACTCGCCGTCGAGCACGCGGCGAAGGTCGGATCGCTCGTCATCCATTCGGGCAGCGTCACGTCGGGAGAGATCAAATCCGGCGAGCATGCGACCGCGAGGATTGACGCGCGCCGGCGAATGGCTACGATGCGCAATCACACCGCGACCCATCTTCTCCACAAAGCGCTCCGCACGGTTCTCGGCGACCACGTCGTGCAGTCCGGTTCGCTAGTCGAGCCGGGTCGCCTGCGCTTCGACTTCTCCCACTTCCAAGCCGTGGCCCCGGACGAACTGGCGGAGGTCGAGAAGATAGTCAACCGGGCTATACTCGACGACCTGGACCTCTCGATCAGCGAGACTACTCTCGAACAGGCGCGGGAGGACGGCGCGATGGCTCTCTTTGGTGAGAAGTACGGAGGCGTCGTGCGAGTCGTGAGAATCGGTGACTTCAGCGTGGAGTTGTGCGGCGGTACTCACGTCGGCCGCAGTTCTCAAATCGGCCTCTGTCGGATACTGAGCGAGAGCAGCGTCGGCGCGGGCCTGCGAAGGATCGAGGCGGTGACCGGCGAGGGCGCGCTGGACCATATATGCGAGCGGGAGAGACTGCTCGCATCGGCCGCCGAGATGCTGAAGGTGAGTCCTGCCGGGGTCCCGGAGGCGGTCGAGAGGATGCTCGAATCTGCCCGGTCGGCAGAGAGGCGCGTCGAGGAACTGCAGAAGCAGGCCGCGGCGTCTCACGCGGGCGGCCTGGCATCACGAGCGGTGGATTGCGGCGGAGTCAGCTTCCTGGCCGCGAAGGTCGAGACATCCGATGCGGACCAGATGAGTTCGATGGCCGACAGGCTCGCCGAGTCCATGGAGTCTGCGGTGATCGTTCTCGCAGGACCTTCGGACGGCAAGGTGATGTTCGTCGCCAAGGTCACCCCTGACCTGGTGAAGCGCGGCTTCCATGCGGGGAATCTGGTTCGAGAGATCGCGAAGGTAGCCGGCGGCGGCGGGGGAGGGCGGCCGGACTTCGCGCAGGCCGGCGGACGGGACGCTTCCAAGCTCGACGAAGCCCTCTCGAGGGCTGAAGAACTCGTGCGCGGTCAGGCCGGCGGCTAGACTCCGATCATCACTTCCTCAGCTTCCCCGAACGATGATTCCAAGTTGCCAAGCATGGCGTATATACCAGTTTGTGCAGGCGGTAGATATATATGCGGTTGATGGGCCTGGATATTGGCGACAGGACAATCGGCGTTGCGGTGAGCGACGAGTTGGGCCTCGGCGCGCATCCCGTAACCGTGCTGAAGCGCACTGATAGCGTGCGGAAGGACATCGGCAGGTTGCGCGAGTTGGCCGAGCAGCACGAGGTGGAGCGGATAGTCGTCGGCGTACCGATAATGCTCTCAGGCGAGACCGGCGTTCAGGCTGAGAAAGTGCTGGCATTCGTGGACGAGTTGCGCAGGCGGATGCGGGTTCCGATCGAGACCTGGGATGAGCGACTGACTACCGCCGAAGCTGAACGGATGCTGATCGAGACAGGACACAGGCGAGAGAAGCGTAGAGAGATCATAGACATGCACGCCGCGGCCGTCATACTGCAGACCTACATGGATTCGCGGAAGTCCTCCGCGCCGAGGGAACGCGCCGATGACGAGGAGTAGACGAGTTGCCGTTGCAGCGGCTGCCCTGGTGGTGCTGATACTGGCGTGGCTGGCCTTCGTAATGCTCGCCACGGGCCCGAAGGGTAAGGTCGCAGTCATGATCCCCAAGGGAGCGTCTGCCTCACATGTCGCCGAGGTCCTCGCGCGGCACCGTGCCGTCCGCAGCGCATTCGGCTTCAAGCTGCTGGCGGCGGTCACTGGTCGAAGCGGTTCGCTGAAGCCGGGAGGATACGAGATTGACCCTGCCGCCGGGCCTCTGTCCGCGTTGGGTAAGATCGCCCGCGGCGACGTCTCAGCCCGATGGGTCACGATCCCGGAAGGGTACACAATCCGGCGCATCGGCGAGCGACTGGATGAGGCGAAGTTGGGCCGCGCGGAGCGTTTCGTCGAGTTGGCAAGTCACTCCGGCCGGTCGTTCCCGACCTCTTGGCAGCATCCCGGCGACAACCTGGAAGGGTACCTCTTCCCCGACACATATCTGGTGCCTGTCGGCGCGCGGGAGGAGGACATAATCAGGATGATGCTGGACGCGTTCGGCCGGAAGATTGTCGGGCCTGTCGCGGACGACCTCAGATCGAGTGGCATGGACCTCCATCGGTGCGTCACCATCGCATCGCTCGTCGAGCGCGAGGCGGCGGTCCCGAAGGACCGCGCCCTGATATCCGCGGTCATCCACAATCGCCTGAGGAGAGGGATGCGGCTCGAGATAGACGCTACTGTACTCTACGCCCTCGGAGGGCACAAGGAGCGCGTCTTCTACGGAGACCTGGAAGTGGATTCGCCCTACAACACCTATCGGAATGACGGGCTTCCGCCGGGGCCGATCGCGTCGCCGGGTCTGGATGCCGTCAGGTCCGCCCTGCATCCCGCCGCGGTTGACTACCTCTACTACGTGGCAAGACCCGACGGCTCTCACATATTCAGCCGGACATTCGTCGAACATCAGCAGGCGATCAAGAAGGCCCGGAGGGAACGAGGTGGGTAGGCTGCTGGACATCCTCGAGATATGCCGCCCGAACCGCACTGCCGACTCGATCGTTTCGGTGGACGTCGCCGATCTGAAGTCGCGCGGCATCGAGGCTCTCTTGCTGGATCTCGACAACACCCTCGTTCCCTGGCACGGCTATGACGTGCCGGTGGAGGTCGTGTCCTGGTTGCGGGATGTCGAGAAGCAGGGCGTGCGAATGTGCATAGTCTCCAACACCCGATATCCCGGCAGGCTCAGGCGTCTGGCTGAGCAGCTTCGAGTGCCGTTCGTCAAGGGAAGGCTCAAGCCTCTGAGGAGCGCGTTTCGGCCCGCGCTCGAACTCCTCCAGGTCCCTGTGGAGCGCGCTGCAGTAGTGGGCGATCAGATTTTTACCGATATATTAGGTGGTAACAGGCTTGGTCTCTATACGGTGCTGGTGAAGCCTATGGGCCGCCGCGAGTTCTTCGGCACCAGGATCAGCCGTTTCTTTGAGCGGCTGATCCTGAAAGCGCTGGCGAAGTCGTCTAATAGTTTGGCTGAGACCGCTGAGGAACGGGAACAATCGGCCGCACCCGGCAGTCAAAGTAAATCGAGGCGATGAGTTGACAGGGACGTTGACCGGACGTACAAGCGTAGTCGCCGTTTTCGGGTATCCGGTTCGGCACAGTCTTTCTCCGGGAATGCAGAACGCGGCGTTCCGGGAGCTGAATCTCGACTGTGTGTACGTTCCGTTCAGCATCAGTCCCGAAGATTTGCCCGCTGCGCTCGATGCGGTCAGGACGCTCGGTATGGTCGGAGCAAACCTGACGATCCCGCACAAGGAGCGCGCGGTTGGCTTGATGGACTCCGTGAGTGACGAGGCCCATCGAATCGGATCGGTGAACACCGTTCACAATGTGGATGGTGAGTTGAGGGGATACAGCACCGACGGTGAAGGGTTCATGAGAGCGCTTGAGGCCGAGGGGAAATCGGCTGAAGGCAGCCGTGCCGCACTTCTGGGGGCCGGAGGTTCGGCGAGAGCGGTTGCATATGCGCTTGCAGCGAGGGGCGCGATGGTCAGCGTGCTGAATCGTACCGCGATCAGGGGCGTTGATTTGGTCTCCGAGTTGAACGGCGTTCTGCCCGAAGGCCGCCAATCCCTGCGAGCTGTGGCGCTGAACAGTCCTGATGCCCGGCGGGAGATAGCGGAAGCCGATTTGCTGGTCAACTGCACTTCGGTGGGAATGCATCCTGATACCGACAAACAGCCGATCCCGTCCGAATGGATGCACGATCGGCTTTTCGTGTACGATCTTATCTACAATCCTCTGAAAACCCGCCTTCTGGATGCCGCGGCGACTGCGGGGGCGCGGACAGCCAACGGAGTCGGGATGTTGGTTCACCAGGGGGCAATATCGTTCGAGATTTGGACCGGCCGAAAGCCGCCGACTGACGTGATGGAACAAGCGGTCCTGGCCGGGCTCGAGATGATGACCGCAGGCCGCTGACGGTGCTTGCGGGAGAGGGTCCGGTGCTGATATAATGTCAAGAATGGCAGTCGCAGGCTTGGCGGCAGGAGATTGGGGAGGCCGTTAGTAGGATGGCAACAGTACGAAAAGACATCGCGGATCTTCTGGTCGAAGCGCAGGTGATCACCCCTGAGCAGTTGCAGCAGATCAGAGAGGCCCAGAAGGCGGCTCCGGGGGAGATCGGCCAGATCGTCATTGACCTGGGTTTTGCCAATGAGAAACAGGTCGTGCAAGCGCGCGCGCGCCAGTTGAATATCGCGTTCGTGGACCTCACCACGCAGAAGATAGACCCCAACGCGATCAAAGCCGTGCCTGAGAATATAGCCCGGCGGCACAAGGTGATGCCGATCTTCAAGAACGGCAGCAAGTTGAGCGTCGCGATGGCGGACGTCAACAACATCATGGCGCTGGATGATCTGCGCTCGGTCACCCGCCTTCAGGTCACCCCGGTCCTGTCAACCGAGAACGCGATCCTCGAGGCAATAGACCGCAACTACTCCGGAAACGGGGGCGATGCGGCATCAGAAGGGAGCGAGGCTCCCGGTGCCGGCGGCTTGGCCGGTCTGCTGGCAACTTCCAGCAGCGTCGGCGGCGGCACGGGGATGGCCAGCGTGCAGGACGCCATTGATGCCTACAAGTCTCGCGGTGAGGCCGATGAAGAGGATGCCGACGCGCTGGCGAAGGTTGCCGAAGAAGCCCCGATCATCAAGGTCGCGAATGTTGTGATCCAGCAGGCCGTCGGAATGGGTGCCAGCGATATTCACGTCGAACCCGACAGGCGGCACGTCCGCGTGCGATACCGTGTTGACGGCGTGCTGCACGAAGAGATGACAGTCCCGAAGTATATCCAGGCCCCGCTGATCTCCCGGTTCAAGATCATGGCCGACATGAACATCGCCGAACGGCGTGTCCCTCAAGACGGCCGCATCGGCGTCCGAAAGGACGGCAAAGACTACGACCTTCGCGTGAGCTGCCTGCCGACCGTCTACGGAGAGAAGATCGTATGCCGAATCCTCGACAAGTCGAGCGTCATGATCGGCATGAGCAAGCTCGGCTTCAATCCCGCGACGCTTGCGAGACTCGAAGAACTCATAGTCCAGCCTAACGGAATGGTCCTGTCCACCGGCCCGACAGGTAGCGGAAAGACCACCACCCAATACTCAGTACTGCACAAGATCAACTCCGTGGACAAGAATATCATCACGGTCGAGGATCCGGTCGAGTACCAGTTGAACGGTATCTCGCAGGTGCAGGTCAACGTCAAGGCGGGGCTGACTTTCGGCACCGCCCTTCGATCGTTCCTGAGGCAGGACCCCGATATCATCATGGTCGGTGAAATGAGAGACCTTGAGACCGCCGAGATCGCGGTCGAGGCATCGCTCACAGGCCACCTCGTGCTGTCCACTCTGCACACGAACAATGCGCCGTCCGCGGTCATCCGAATGGTGGATATGGGCGTGGAGCCTTACCTGATCTCGGCCACGGTCATCGGCGTCTGTGCCCAGAGGCTCGCCCGAAAAGTCTGCTCCAACTGCAAGGAGGAGTACCAGACTCCTGCAACCGATCTGAGGGTTCTCGGCTACCAACCAAAGGATAAGGACGAGATGGTTACTCTGGCGAGAGGCCGCGGTTGCGAGGTATGCAGGCACACCGGGTACAAGGGACGTACCGGAATCCACGAGTTGATGACGATGAACGATGAAATAGCCGAGTTGATAGTGCGCCGGGCGCCGCTTGCGGATATCCGCGAGGCGGCCAAGGCCAACGGCATGACCGAGCTTCGCGAGGATGGTCTCGAGAAGGTGCTCACCGGGGTCACCACCTCCGAAGAGGTCAGGAAGGTAGTCTTCACTGCCGGACAGCACTGAGCCGGCTCATGCTGAGCCTCGGCGCTGTCCTTGAGTCGCGCACATCCGGAGGTGTGTTTTGCAGGAAGGAATGGTAACCACTCAGATGCCGCCGCGTCCGACGGCGAAAACGCTCCCACTGGACGAGATCCATGTGGATGATCTGCTCAGGCTGATAGTAGAGAGGGGCGCGTCAGACCTGCATCTTGCAGTCGGTGTTCCGCCGGTGCTTCGCATTGACGGCAAGCTGATACAGACTAACTACGACAAGCTGACGCCGCGAGACAGCCAGAGACTGGCCTATGACATTCTCACGGACGAGCAGATTCAGCGTTTCGAGTCAGCCCTGGAACTCGACTTCTCATACTCGATTGCCAAACTCTCTCGATTCCGCGTCAATATCTTCCGCGACAAGGGCAACGTTGCGGTCGCGTTCAGAGTCATTCCCACCAGGATACCCACGATCCGCGAACTCGGCCTCCCGCCGATTCTCGAGGACCTGACCAGGAAGCCCAGAGGGTTGATACTGGTCACCGGTCCCACAGGTTCCGGCAAGTCCACCACGCTGGCCGCGATGATCAACCAGATCAACAGCGAGGTGGCGCATCACATCATTACCATCGAGGACCCGATCGAGTATCTGCATCAGCACAAGATGAGCGTCATCAACCAGCGCGAGCTGGGATTGGACACCAAGTCGTTCTCGAACTCGCTGAGAGCCGCTCTGCGCGAGGATCCGGATGTGATCCTGGTGGGTGAGATGCGCGACCTGGAGACTATCTCGACCGCCATCACCTGCGCGGAAACGGGCCACCTGGTCTTTGCCACCCTGCATACCAACAACGCTCCGCAGACCGTGGACCGCATGGTGGACGTCTTTCCGCCGGAACAGCAGGAACAGATTCGCTTCATGCTGTCGAACAACCTCGAGGCGGTACTTTGCCAGACGCTGCTGCCGAGAGCGGGCACGCCGGGCCGCATCTGCGCGATGGAAATCATGACTGCTTCGCCTGCAATCCGCAACTTGATCCGCGAGGCCAAAGCGCATCAGATCACGTCCGCGATTCAGACGAGCGCGGCCCTGGGCATGCAGACGATGGACCAGAGCCTGCGAGATCTCTATCAGAGAGGCATGGTCAGCTACGACGAGGCGCTCTCTCGTGCGATGAACCCGGAGGAGTTCAAGACGATGGTTTCCACTGGGGGCGTCAGTCGCGCGGGCGCCAGACCGAGCGGCAACGCCTAGCGCAGAATGCCCGGGCAGGACTCCGGGCCGGAGGTGATCTCGATGCCGAGTTTCGCGTACACATTTAAGGACACGACCGGCGCTCTGAGGCAGGGCAGTTCCGATGCCGAGAGCGAGGCTGCACTGGCGCGAAAGCTCCAGGAGCAGGGCTACATGGTCATGAAGATCCAACAGGTCAAGTCGGCCCGGCCGAAATCGGCAGGCGGCGGCTTCGGACGCGTCAAACTGACCGACCTGTCCATATTCTGCCGCCAGTTCTCGACCATGGTTGACGCGGGCGTGTCACTGGTCAGATGCCTGAACGTTCTCAGCGAGCAGACCCAGAGCGCAAAACTCCGAAGGGTTATTCAGGACATCGAGCAGGAAGTGCAGGCCGGTCAGACGCTCTCCAAGGCGATGGCGAAGTACCCCAACGTCTTCAGTAACCTGTTCATCGGTCTGATCCGGGCCGGTGAGGTTGGCGGCGCGCTTGAGGAAAGCCTGCACAGGCTGTCCACATTCCTCGAAAAGGATATGGAACTCCGCCGCAAAGTCAAGGGCGCGATGACCTATCCCGTGATCGTCATGATAGTCGCCTTGGTCATCGTCATAGGTCTGGTCACGGTCATTCTGCCCAAGTTCATGGACCTGTTCAAAGAACTCGGGATGAAGGATACTGAGATGCCGGCCATGACGCTGATGCTCATGAACTTCAGCCACTTCCTTACCAGCAAGTGGTATTTCATGATTCTGATTCTGATCGTCTTCGTCACTGCTTTCCGAATGTTCGTCAAGACGAAAGTGGGCCGGCGGTCATTCGACTGGTTCAAGCTCAAGGCTCCGGTCTTTGGGAAACTGAACCACAAAATATGTCTTGCCCGGTTCTCGAGGACGCTGGGCACTCTGCTGGTCAGCGGCGTGCCGATCTTGCAGGCGATGGAGACGGTCGCCGGCACTGTCGCGAACGACGTCATCGGTGACGCCATCCTGGAGGCGAGGACAAGGATTCGTGAGGGCGACCGGATCGGCGACCCGCTTCAGAAGAGCAAGCTCTTCCCGCCGATGGTAGTACAGATGATCAATATCGGCGAGGAGTCGGGCGCGCTCGATCAGATGCTCGGAAAGATCGCGGACTTCTACGAGTCCGAAGTTGACGTTGCCCTGCAGAGCCTGACGTCCGCCATTGAGCCTCTCATGATCGTCTTCCTGGGTGGCGCTGTCGGATTCATCGTCGTGGCGATGTTCATGCCGATGCTTGCGGTCATCACGAACCTCACGAATGCGGGATAGCGGAGCCTGGGAAGATCGGACTCGTCAATGCCGGAATGGCTCGGAATCACAATAGCGTTCATCTACGGCGCGGTAGTCGGTAGTTTCCTGAATGTCCTTATCTGGCGGCTGCCCAGGGACGAGTCAATCGTCAAGCCGGGCTCTCACTGCCCGAGCTGCGGTACTCTGCTCCGGGCATGGGACCTGGTGCCCTTCTTCAGTTTCCTGGCGCAGCGGTGCAAGTGTCGGTACTGTGGGGCTAAGGTCAGTTGGCGTTACTTCACCGTCGAGTTGATAACGGCGGTCTACTTTGCGGTGCTGTACAACGCTTTCGGCTACGACTTGCTTCGGTTCGTGGCGTTTGCGCTGTTCGGGGCATCGCTGATCGCGATACTGTTCATTGATCTTGACCACTGGATCATACCGGACCAGCTCAGTGTTTTCGGCATAGCGGTAGGCATTGTCCACGAGGTTATCGGGCTGGCGCTTCGGAGGGAAGGCTACGAGCCGGTGCGTCTGGCTGTACCGGGACTCGAGAACGGCCTGCCGATGCTGCAGTCGGTCGTAGGGATGGCCGTGAGCGGCGGGATATTCCTGGCGATAGCAGTACTGAGCTACTACGTGTTCAAGAAGGAGGCCCTCGGCGGCGGAGACATCAAGTTGGCGGCCGCGATAGGTGCTAACCTGGCGCTCGGTCCGGCGCTGTTGTCCTTCTTCCTGGCCGTCGCGCTGGGGAGTGTGATCGGGATCGGGCTGATAGTTGTCGGCAAGAAGACCCGCAAGGACTACGTGCCGTTCGGACCGATGATGGTCGCCGGGGCGTTGATAGCGCTCTTCTACGGCGCGGAACTGGTTGGAATGTGGAGAAACTACGTCGGGTTGTCCTGACCCGTCCGATATGACTCATGGGTCGCAAACGGCCCATTCCGTCTCGACAATGGAGGTACCAGCAATGCTTAAGAGACGAAACGGCTTCACCGTCATCGAACTTCTAACGGTTATCGCTATCATCGGGGTGCTGGCCGCATTCCTGTTTCCCGTGATCGCGTCTTCGAGGAACAACGCTAAGAAGACGAGCTGTACCAGCAACATGCACCAGGTCTGGACCGCGCTCAAGATGTTCCAGCAGAACGAGGGCAGGTATCCCGACTTCATTGCGGGCCCGTCTCCCGCGGCCGGGGTTGACATCAAGGACATACCCGGCGTAGACGGAGGGCGAGCGGTCTCGCTCTATCCCGAGTACATCAAGTCTGAGCAGATACTCTACTGCCCGATGGCTGTCAAGAACGGGATGATGACCGAGTACACGCGCATGATGACCATCGCCGATCCGCTCAAGGGTAGGGTTCCCGGCTTGCGTGGGACGGCGAATCCGGCATATCAGGTGTATCCTTTCAGCACCTACGATGTGCAGAACATGCGCAACAGTCGGCAGTGGGAGGCCCACTACTCGACGGCCTGGCTCGATCCGCCGGGCAACCAGACTGCGGCTCAGTTCGCCAAGGTATTCCCGGACTTCATGCGCCAGCTCAGGTGGAAATCGCCGCCTGAGGATACCGTCGTCACATGGTGTGGCTACCATAGGGAGTACAAGAACGCGGAGGTCAGGTCGGGCAGCATGGACCTCGTGCTGTTCCTCGACGGTCACGTGCAGCCGATGCCTTCGGCAAAGCTCTACGACAACGACTTGCGAACCCTGAACTGGAGCGTGGTGTGGGTGAACGCAAAGCCGTGATCCCCGCATAACTTCATACGTCCCTGAGGCAACTGCCCGCCGCAGGCTCGGCAGTTGCCTCGTTTTGGCTTCTATGCAAGGAACATTTCCCGGCTCCGGATAGTCGAAAACGTAGGAACGTTGCGATCGGGCGCGTTCCATTCCTGCAACTGCTCTGTTGGAGAAGTCTATGAGGCTGCGGACGCACATCTCGGATAATCGTGGTATGTCCCTGGTCGAGGTATTGGCCGCCCTCGCCGTGTTCGTAGTCGGTATACTCGTGATCGTGAGGATGTTCCCCCCAGGTTTCCTCGTCGTAAAGCAGAGTGAGAACGTCACCCTCGCAAACCGGCTGGCCCAGGCCGAACTAGAGCGGCTCAAGGGCTCGACATCCAACCTTCCCGCGGGCATTCTTGGCTGGGATATAGTGAACGGTGGAGTGTTGATTGACGTGAACCCGGAGGACCTCGGCGAGCTGCCGGGCCTCTCCGGCATGTCATCTCCGCCGGACTCCCGCTACTACTCGGACGTGAACAAGTTCCGGCGCATATATGCCGAGTCCACCAGGATACCTGCACCGATGACTACGCCCCTGTGGGGCGATGTGTCCATGTACGTCGTGAACTTCAGCCCGATCGAGTGGGCGGGCACCACTTCGATTACTGTTCGCAGTGGACCGATGCGCCGACGCTCCGTGCCGGAGTCCCCCAGGACTGTCAGAAGCTCTTCGGAATACGCGGTTGACTACAACAACGCCGTGCTGCACGTCCGCCCGACCAACTACGACCGGGAGTTCGTCATCAGCTATTCCTACTGGAGCCAGGTCAGCGGCCGTCCCGAACTGCGGCCGGTTCTCAGCGCCAGGGTCTTCATTCCCAGGGACGCTGCCAACGTGGAGATACCGAATGGCAATGCCGCTTCGCCTTCGCCGGTCAAGAACGAAACCGGGTACATGTTCATAGACAACGGAAGCGACACTCTACACCGAAGTTTCATGCAGATAGACGCCTCGGCGGCTTGGGATCCGGACAACCCCTACCAGTACAAGGTGCTCGACACTTTGCGGGGCGTGGTCGGCTTCAACCCGGCTGGCTACGGCTACGAGGAGTTCACGGAGTGGGGCAGGGTGCCGCTGACCGCCTACATAGACTACAACGTTCTCGACTGGCATATCATTCGCGAGGACCGAAAGATACCCGACACCGTCCTGAGCGAGGCGGATCTCGGCGTCAAGCTGACTCTCCGCTTCATCAAGAACGCCGCGGTGCCTGGCGCGGCTCCCTCGAGCGAGACAGCCACCGTCGAGTTTGACGGCAGTCGGTACACCGGGCTTGCTCCCGGGCTTGATTTTAGCATCCTCGCGATTGACATACAGACCGGCGAATGGTTCAACGAGGAGTCTTCCATGGGGTCCGGCCAGTGGGCGATGATCGTCAACTACAAGGACGGTATCGTCAGGTTCCATCCGAGTTTGGCCGGCCGGACTTTCCGTATATACTACCGCGCCGAGGGCGACTGGGCTCTGCAGGTCTTCAAGGCCTTCGAGTCGTATCGCAGGAGCTACAACTTCAGCGCCGGCTCGTCGTCGCCGCTCGACCACCGCGAATGGTACGGGCCGACCTCGGACGCCGGCGGGGTCGAGTACTTCAGCGATAAGATATACTTCGCGCGCTGCTACTCGGGTATGAGCGTCGCCCTCGACTACACGTACCGCATCGCCGGGAACGCTGAGGTCTTCACCGTCGAGGGCGATACCTACAGGACCTCCGAGGCGACGGGGTTTCAGGGCACGTGCTATATCGAGCCGAGGGAGCGTATCGCCAAGCTGCGAAACGTGTCCGTGGGCGACGTTCAGATCCTGGGCATCACCCGCGTGAACGGCGTATCGGTCGGTACCAGGGTCATCTGGCGCGAAGGCGGCCGCGGATTCAACGCGGGCCGGTGGCGATCGGTGGACTTGCAGACCTACCTTATGCGCCTTCAGGACTGATCGTACGGTTTGATAACTATGAGATACACCACGAACAATAGAAACGGGTTCACGCTGGTCGAGATCATGGTGGTCCTCGCGCTGACCATCCTGATCCTGGGGCTTGTGTTCGGCCCGGTCATCCGCACCTTCGGCTTTACACGCAGCGCCGAGATCATGGTGCGCGCGCAGGACAACGCCCGATTCGCGCTCGAGCAGGTCAGCCGCGACCTCGCCGACGCGATGTTCGTGTACGACAATACGAATCAGCCGATCAACTTCCCCATGCCCGACGCCGCCGGGAACGTTGTTCCTGTCCCGGTGCTATATGCCAAGGTAGACATCGTCCTGCCGCGCATCCGTGCATATTGCACCGCCCCGTCCTCGATCCATTCGGACGGCGACCCGAGGGACTTCGCCCGTCACGATCCCGGGCATCCGGAACTCGACGAGGCGACGCCGCTCTGCCCGGTCTGTGGGGCTCCACTTCAGCTTCGTCCCGCCCAGCCGCTCGCCGCGGACAAGTATATCGTGCGGTATTTCATCGGCCTGCGCGACCCGAGCAAGCCCTACTCCAACGGCTACACGAACAGGTTCGCAACCGGTGAGGACAACATGTTCGTTCTGTATCGGGTGGAGTTCAGCCCCTACGACGACAACCTGTTCGGCAACTCCGACGACGCCGGCGCCAATCTTAGCGATCCGAACTTCTTCTACGGGCCGCACAGCGCCGCCTGGAGGAAGATCAGCCGTCCCATGGTTACGCTCGAACACACCGATCTGATCGTTCAGGAGATGGAGAACGGTGAGGCGAAGTACGGGGTCGGCGGTAGCCCGATAGTCACGCCCACGGTCAAGTTCATGCCGACCGCCATCTACAACGATCCCCTGGTGCCGACCGTCGAATCCGGCGATGACCCCGAGCACGGCGATCTGCTGCCGACGGTATACAAGGCGAGTTACGGACAATGGACGACCCCGATTGAGGTGACGCTCTTCCGCAAGCTTCCAAACGGCGGTACGGTTACTTTCAAGGCCGAGAGAAAGCCCGGCCAGGCCTGCGTCCTGCGCGATCCCGGCGGCAGCGTGATATTCGACATAACCGATTACATCTACACGAAGACCGACCCGAGGGCGAACTATCCCGGTCGGCCGTACGGGGTAGGGCGCTTCCCCAATCAGAGGCCGGATGTGGCGTTCACGATTGATGATACGAAGGGCGCGGTCAACTTCTCGTTCCCTGTCGTGGATCTTGATGCAAGCAGTTCGATGGGACGGATGGCGGTCAGCATGGTCGCCGGTACGGACGACATCAACGCCCGATACGAGGCGTTCACGAGCTACAAGGACCGCTACCGGTCCCTGTGGATCAACGACCCGGACGTCGGGCTCGCGCCGATCGCCAACGCAACGGTCGTGCCCGGTTCGGAGCGGGTCGTCGCCCCGGATGCGTCTCCCGGTGCCAACTACGGCCGCGCGACGAGGTATCAGCGCATCCCGAGCTATCTCTATGAACCGGGACTCAATCAGTATCAACTCGATGTGAACTACCAGGCGGTTGACTCGTCCGGCGCGCCCCTCGACAAGCCGGGTCTGGCATGTCTGTTCTTCCATTCGTACCAGACGCACCAGCCGGGCTCCGGCATGGAACTTCCCGGCGGCACGAATAACGTCCTCGTCTACTACGAGGTGCAGAACAACAAGAAGGGCGACAGCCTGCGTGCGAGCTACGTGACCAAGAGCCTGATGACGGTCATGATGGGTATACGCATCTACGACCCGATCACCGGCAAGCCGCAGGTCGTGCAGCTTACCAACAAGGTCACACTGAGGAACATAGCCGAGTGATGGATATGCACACACGGATTCAAGGGCCGCGGACAAGGCTGGCGTCGGTATTGCGAAGTCAGGCGGGGCAGTCGCTGATACTTGCGCTCTCCGTCATGTTTCTGCTCGTCTTCATAGGCGGGCTCTTCATCGGCATCGTCGGTCGTAACATCCTCAGGGCGCAGAGGAGCGGAGAGGTCCTCAGCGTGCAGTACCTGGCCGAGGCAGGCATCCGATATGCTGACCACCAGCTCACCTACAGTGAGGAAGGCGCCGATTGGCGTCCCGTGCCTGATTACCCGGCGGTTGTGATCGAGAAGAACGGTGGCCCCGCTTCCAACGCCTCGCAGCGGCCCAGCACGGACGACCCGGACTATACGTGGCTCATGGAGGGATTCAGTCGCTATTCCTACGGCAAGGGCCGCTTCCTCCTGCGGATCACGTACGATCCGAGGCCGGGTGACCCGATGTCTAAGTTCATCAAGGTGGAATCCATCGGGCGAATGGGGGTTGTCGATCCTAACGATCCGACGACCTTCCAGAACAGGCAGCCGATTCGGCTTCGGAAGGAACTCGTCGCTTACAAGCCGATAGCGATAACAGACTACGCCCGTTTCGTTACGAACAAAGACCGACGCCCGGCGGCTACCACTCTCGGCGTCCCGGAGTTCGTAACGTCCTTCGGCGAGCAAGGCGCGAACCACGTCCTCGGCGCGCCGATCCGCGTGAACGGCGATCTCATCTGGCAGGGCCGCAACCTCATCTGGCTCGATCCGGCGAGGGGGCAGGGCGTCGAAGTTGCCGGCGACATCCGACATGAGGACTCCGCCAACGGAAGCCCTGGCGAGGTCTATGTCAACGGCGAGCCGGCCCTGGAAAGCGTGCTGGCGGACTTCAACACGGCCCCGGGAGTAACTACCGCTCCCGTGAACCCCGCCGATCCCGAGATCGGCTGGTATCGCGACGGGAATCCCGGCGAGGATGCGCTCGGCCGGCCGAGGGAGATCACCCGCCTCGAGCCGCCGAACCTCGACGCGGTCGGTGTCAGCGGAAGGCTGAGCCGCTATCGCGAGCTCACCCGCAACTCCGGCGAGTGGCGTCGTGACCCTCAGGGCAACTGGTACAACACCGGCTACTACGGATGGGGCGACGGAATATACATTGACAACACTCGCGACATTCAGGAAGAGAGCGTCGGATACACCCTGCGCTCCGACTGGACGCAGCCCGGGGAGTCTCAATACTGGCACGGCCCGTACTACGATCCTCCCGGCATAACCGTCGTGCTGCTGCCGTATGATTCCGATGGAGCCGACAGGGACGGTGACGGCGTCATAGACGGTCCCGACATCTTGATCACGAGGAACGAGCGTGACAGGTACATCTGGCTCGACAGGAACGGCGCCCCGATGTCCGAGACCGGCGAGCAGATGACGATGCCGTATCCGAAGAACGGCGTTCTTTTCGCGGAGGGCAACATCCGTATCAAGGGGATGCTCGCTCCCGGGAAGCAGATGACGGTCGTATCCGGCGGGACGATATACGTGGACGGGAACATCCTGAAATACCGCAATCCGCAGACCGGTGAGATCGCCCCCGATTGTTCGGCGGCCCTGCTCGCCGAGGACTACGTTTGCGTGAACACCACGCAGTTCTTCGGCCCGATGAAGGAGGTCCCGTATCCCGGTCCGGGATCGGGGTTCTTCGATGTGTCGCCTACCTCGTCCTTCTGGTTCACTTTCGCGTTCGGAGAGCATCCCGCCGCGTACAATCGGCGCGTCGAACTGCTGGTCCGGCATACCGCCGCGCCGGGCGGCGCGACCTACATGAACATGCTGGTCAACTGGCCGCCGACCGACGCGCAGTTGAGCGGGTCGCCTTACTACTCCTTCTATCAGTTCAACCTCGCGGGATGGGCGGCGAGCGTTCCGATGCGATACATCTACCCTCTGGGTGATGCGGCGGCGTGGCCTGCCAAGTTTTCGAGCCAGCAGTATGAGAGCTGGGAGCACCAGGTGTTCGGTCTCTGGCCGATTTCCGCCGGGGAGTATGATTTCAGAGTCCTACCCGGAGTCGAGAACCGGATAGGCTTCCAGCTGGACCAGAGCCTGAGGCTTCCTTCCGGCGCTCAGGACTACTATGTCTCGCGGGCTATCGTCCAGCCGATGGATGTTCGCGTCGAGGCGATGATGTACGCGCAGAACAAGTCGTTCTTCGTGATCCCGGGCGAGTGGGTCAATCCCGACCCCGAGGATCTGAGAGGTAACCGAGCTGACGCCCCGAACATGGTTCGTCGCCTTCCAGACGGCCCGACGGATAGCCGCTGGCCTTTCTACGGCCAGCCGCCGGATGTCCGCATCGTCATCTCCGGAGCGATCAGCGAGAACTTGGCTGCCTCCGTGGGCGATTCCAGCGCATGGATGGGCAAGTGGGGATGGATTCCCATCGAGCACGGCAGTTCGGGCGAGCTGACCGAGGCCTATCGTCCGCCGCTCGACCCGAATACGCCGAACGACGAGAGGCGCAAGGGGCTGACCATCGTGTATGACGAACTGCTCTCGCATCCGTTGTTCCCGGGTACGACCGACGCGCTCAGGCGAGATGAGTTCCGCAGGCCGCTGCCGATCGCGCCGAGGCTCCCTGTCAGCCCGCAGACGATCTACATCGGACGGCCGACCTAGCCAGACGAGTGACTCTCGCCGGGATTTCCGGCTGAGCCGGGGTGGTTAACTATGAGCAACCGGACACTAAGCTTTCTGATACTCGCGATTCTTCTGACCGTCTTTGCGGCGGGCTTTGCCGACTGCGCCAGTTTTACATACGCGAGCCAGCGCAAGGAGATCAAGGCGGGCGTCCTGATCTTCCCGGACGCAGGCGGACTCTATACGGTGCGCCCCGCGGCTCCTTATGTCTTCCACGTTCTGAACAACAGGATGGATCTCAAGCCGCAGGGTTGGGAGTTTGTGAATCCGCTCGCGTCCTCCCGCGTGACCGGCGAGATCATGGCGCGATGGGCCGGCGCTGGCGGTCCGCCCTATGCCGAGGGCGACGGCATCACGAAGGAGATGGGATGCTACTGGGAAGTCAAGATTGACGCCGGCGTTGCCGAGCTGTCCCAGTTCGACGTTCTCTTCGTGGCTCTATCCGGCACGTACGATCTAGGTCGCCTGCAGAGGGAGAAACTCCGCAAACTGGTGGATTCGGGCGGCGTGCTCTGGATCGAGAGTGCGCCCGGAGGTGTGGGCGGTCTGAGGAACTTCTTCACCTGCGACTTCGCCTTCAGCAGCGGTGGCGGCGCGGCATGGGCCGGCGCGCCCAATCCGATGCACCCCCTGGCGCGGCGTCCGTACACTCTCTCTTGGGATGAGATGACGAAGCTCGGCACCAGCGCGAGCGAGCTGAATGGGTCGGGTATGTATCTGGTCGGTGCCAGGACCGTCGCGTTCTCTGCCGGTGGAGACCGGTACTTCCAGACGATCATCGGCGTTAACGCGAATACCTCGGCGCCGGTCGTTGCCGCGGCTCAGTACGGCAGCGGACATGTGGTTGCGTGCGCTGAGAACGTCGGCTACGCGATAAGTGCGTTCGCCTCGACCTTTGACTACGGCGGCGCGACGGTCCGGAACGGAACTTACTGCCCGACCGAACGGGTCGCAGTTGCTCCGGCCGAGGACCTCAAGATGGCGGTGAATATCGCCTCCTGGGGTGGCGAGCACACCACTTTCCACAAGAACGCGCGCCGGAGCGGCTTCTCCTATGATGAGGTCGGGGCTCCTCTCGCCCTCAAGTGGTACTACGACGGCGGCGGAAATATCCCCACCGGTTCGTCGCCCGCGATCCTGAACGACATGGTCTTCTACGTGGACGGTCGCGGCGTTCTGCGGGCGTTTGATCTGTCTCCCGCTCAGGACGTGGATGGCGACGGCAACCCTGACGATGGTCTGCCGGACTACGCGAGCGGCGCACCTTACGACAGGATATGGGAAGCGAACTGCGGGGGGCCGTCATCCTCGCCGACGGCCGCATACGTGCCGGTCGGCGGTGGGGCCGCGCTGCCCGCTGTCTTCGTGGCGAATCAGGGCGGAGGCATACTGGCTTTCAATGCGGCGACGGGGGCGCCTCTCACCGGCAGCAACCCGATCATGACCGTGGACGGATACGCCGCTGACAACCCCGCGAACGGGATTATCGGCATTCCCGCCCCGACCTACTTCGACGGAGTGGTCTATGCCGGGGACGCTCTCGGATGCCTTCGCGGGAAGAACCTGCTCGACAACACGCAGTGGAAGTGGCCCGCGAGTCCGCTCAACCTCCCGCCGACGCTGACCGCTCCGGCGGTCGGGTACTTCCGAAACCCGATCACCGGGTCGGTGGACCAGTTGGTCTACATGGCGGCGCGCGGTCGGGTCGGCAGCGTGAACGGATGCGTCTACAGCTTCCCGATAAGGGTCTTCAACGAGGTGCTCACTCGAGCGACTGGCGCGAACGAGTACCGCGTACGCCGATATCAGACGATGGCCGTCAAGAGCGACCCGTCCACGTTCCAACTCTACATCAGCCAGCCGGACGGGACCTTGGTCGAAGTGGCCGATGCGAGCGTGACCGTCAAACAGCCCGGAACGTTCGTGCTGACGACTAACGTGCCGAGCGGTTCTTCCGTGATCGCCGATTACGAGATTGATTCGAGCAACACGGCCTACCCGCCGAACTACCGCCAGCGTATAGACGTCAAGAACGTGGCGACCACCGGCACGAGTCCTCCGGGACTCGGCGTGACCGACACTCCGGCTATCGCGCCGAACGACACGCTGTACTACGCGACCGAGAACGGCTCGTTCTACGCGGTCATGGAGGACGGCTGGGGGCTCACGACCAAGTGGCGCTGGTACATGGGCGATCCGGGCCCGAGGAGTCTGCTCGGCGGCAGCGCCGTGGCCGTCGGGTCGGCCGCGGTAGGGAACGACATGGCCTACTTCGCGGTCAATGCCGGGGGCACGGCGTATATCCTCGCGTTCGATGCCGATCCCACATTCCGGATCAGCGTAGGCGGCCCCATAGACTCGAGACGGCCGGTCGAGGTTCTGCAGTACGACAGCATGAACCCGGGCAGTGAGCCGAGGGCCGTCAGCGGAGCGGCGGAAGGCACGGACACCTCCCGTCGGCGCGTCGCCTTCAAGGTTGACTACGATGCGGGCCGCATCACGATCGAGAACTTCCTCGATCCGCTGAGCGCGTCGCAGGACCTGATCGTGCGGTTCTACCCGCCGACCGAAGGCTCCGGGCCCGGCACTCGCATCGAGCAGATTCATCCGGCGTTCACGACTACGCCCCAGTTCGACGATTCCTGGAACAACCTGGCCTGGGCGCTCAAGATTGACGGCGCTACGATCACTTCCTCCCCCATGCTGATGGGCAACATATTGTACTTCGGGACCGCGGCGGGCCGCCTGCACGCTGTCAACGTCCAGCGCATATCCCAGACGACCGATCGGCACGCGGTAGTGCCCGTGAACGACGGCATCCACTGGTTGTGGCCGGATCCGGATCAGCCTGCTCTCGGCGGCGGCCAGCCGATACTCTCGACGGTCGCCGGCGCGCACGGCTCGATTGTGGTCAGTTCCGCCGAAGGCATCGCCGTCCTGCACAACGCGCTCACTCTGGTGGCCGACAACCGCCGACTGCTCGAGATGGATTCCTCCGGCCGGGTGGTTTGGTCGTGCGACAGCACCACTTCGTTCTCCGTCACGCGGCTCGATGCGACGGCGACCCCGGTCTTCGGAGCGACCAAGACGCCTATCAACCGACCGTCGGTAGCGCGTCGCGCGGGATCGAGCAACATCCTGTTCGCAGACACGGGGAACAACCGGGTCGCCATGATAGACCGCGCAGGCAACGTCCTGTGCGAGGTCTCCGAGTTCAGAGATCCGCTGGGGGTTCTGCCTCCCGGTTCGCCCTTGAGGCTCAGCACGCCGACCGACGCGTGGGTCTGGCCGGTCGCGGGTCCGGTCGCCGGTTCGACGGCATACCGGTTCCTGATCGCGGACAGCGGGAACTACCGGGTGGTCGAGGTGGAGGCGACATACGACCCCTCTACCGGCCGCTACAGCCGCCAGGAACTGCGCTGGGCGACGCATACCCTCGAGCAGGGCAAGCGCTACAGGTACGTCAGCGCGCGAAGGTACCCGAAGCCGGACGGCACCGGCACCGAAGTGATTTGTGTCGTGGACAACTATGTTCCCGAGTCCTCCAGGCTGGAGACGACCGGCGGGGCCATCGTCACGATTGATGATGCCACCGGGCGGATTGCGAACAGCGGCGTGAGGCGCTTCGTCGAGACGCCTGACGGTACTCAGGGTTTGACGCGGCTGGTCAATCCGACCTTCTTCTCGCGGGAGTTCAAGGCCGGCGGGATGTTCGTGGATGTCATCGGCGACGCGAACGGGCTGTACGTCACGCACTTCTACAACGCGAACCTGCAGACGGTCAACCCAGGGAGCCTCGGGCACCCCAATCCGCGGATCCACCTTGCCCGAAATCACCCTGAGAAGCCGCTGGTGATATCTTCCGCCCAACTGCTACCGAGCGGCAACGTTCTCGTCACAAACGGGGCGCCGAGCCTTGGGACCGTCCGGAAGTCGTTTGCCGCCCAGGGAGAGGTGTTCGAACTACTTGCCGATTTCTCGAAGATAGTGTGGCCGGGCGCCGGCGTAGACGTCGGGAAGGGCAGCTATCCGCTCGAGCAGCCGTCCAGCGCCGAGCGGCTGCTCCAGTAGCCCGGTCGGGCATCCTGTCGGTTCGAGGTATACAGATATGAAACCTAGAGTATTGGCCTGTGCGCTGATTTCCATACTGGTCTTCGCGGCTTTGGGGACCGTTCTGGCCCAGGGTGCCACGAAATGGCCGATGTATCGGCACGACGTGGCCCGGACGGGTTTGTCCGATACCAACGCCTTGCTGTCTTCCCGGCCGGTGCCGATCTGGGTGTTCCCGTATCCCGAGCCTGATGTCGAGCCGGTGGACAACGACTATCCTCCGAGCGGGAAGAACGAGGCGAACTTCAATGCGGTGGGCACATGGGTCCCCGCGGATTCGGTCGTGTCGCCCAACGCCTATGGCGGCAACTTCCTCTACTCATTGGCCTCGGATTCCGGCACGGCGACCTGGACCTTCCCTCTCACTACCCAGAGGTCGCAGACGGTGGCGTACTACGTCTACGTCTGGTTCCCCTCACATACCGGCGCGTCCCAACCGAAGCATGCGACCAACGCGCTCTACCGTGTCAGGATCATGAACGACAGCGGGACGGAGGACTCCTCGGCATCGTTTCGTATAGACCAGACATCCGGCGGCAACTGGGTCATCCTCTCGTCGAGCCCGTTCATGGTCCGCGACGATCAGTATGTAGTCGTTGAACTGACCACGTCCGGCGCGAACGGTATCGTCGTCGCGGACGCCGTCATGCTTGAGCAGGACCTCGGCGCCGTGATCGGTTCGCCGGCGTTCGCTCCAGGGACGGAGGATCCCGCAGACCGACGAAATGACCTGGTTGTGACCTCCATTCTGGAGAACCGCCGGTTGCCGATCGTCAACGCGACGTCGCCGATGGTGGATGAGTGGGGCAATGTCGTGCGGGATGAAGACGGCAACGTCCTCTACGAGTCGTCCACCATACAGTCGGGCTCGGTGCGGGTCGGCGCGGTCTACGGCATAGCGGCCGAGGATGATCTCACCACGGGCGGCGCAGACGAGCGCGGCCTGCAGAAATGGGTCTTCCCGTTCAACACGGACAACTGGGTGGCTGGTGGTTTCTCTTCCTCGCCGCTCATCGGCACATACAACAACGCAGAGGTCGCGTACTGCCCCGCGCTCGACGGCCAGATCTACGTTCTTACGACGGTTCCTGGTAGCGTGCAGGATAGCGCTCGTATCGTCTGGCAGGGCCCCGGCTACCTCGATGAGCCGACCGCGCCCGCTAGCTGGACACCCATCCTGGGTTCCGGACGCCAGGGCGACGACTTCCTGCGGACGACGGCCGTGACCTCTTCCGGGAGCGAGACCTTCGCCGCATGGAGCTTCGATATCGGCATGCAGGGCAAGTACTCTTTCTACGCCTGGGTGCCGCCCTCGAGCCAGACCGAGCCGCAGGTGCCGGATGCGCGGTACACCATATCGGTGGGCGGGACCGACTATGCCGCGACCGGCGACCAGAGGAGTGGCGGCCGCTGGATACTTCTTGGCACTTATGACGTGGGCGCGTCAGGAACGGGCGCGGGCAACACGACGGTCAAGCTCTCGAACGTGAGCAGCGTGGCCGGAGGAACGACCACTCGCTATGTTGCCGCAGACGCCGTCAAGGTCGTGCTGTCCGGGCTCGGATCGTTCGACTGGTCCTCTCCGGCACTCAGCAGCGACGGCTCCAGAATCTACATCGGTGGTACCGGCGGGAGGCTCTGGTGCTTCAAAGTCGGCGATCCCGACCCGGTCTGGGTCTACCCCACGCTGGATGCCAACCCGATCGGCGCCATATACGCGTCGCCGACCCTCGACGGCAGCTCGATCTTCATAGGTTCGACTGACGGGCACGTCTACTCTGTCAGCGCGGCGACCGGCATCGAGAACTGGGTTTACCCGAGCAAGACCGTGCCGGACTCCGACGGCAACTTCCAAGTTCTCGGCGAGGTGTCCAGCACGATCGCCGTGCGCGGGAGCAGCCTGTACGTCGGCGTCGGCAGTGATGCGAACATCCCGCCGATGTTTGTCACCGACGACACCTACGTCGGGCGCGTGATCTGTCTGTCGAAGGCGACCGGCGCTCTTCAGTGGATTTACCCTGATGCGGGGGAAGAGGCGAGGGGGTCTTTCCTCTACTCCTCGCCGCTCATATTCGACAGCATCGGCACGCTGGCGATAGGCTCGTCGGACGGCGCCCTGCTCGCACTCGACCCGGCCGACGGCCATGCGAAGTGGACGGAGTTCCCCGATCTCGGGAATCCGATCTACTCGAGCCCTGCCGGGGCGATGATCCCGGGCGAGAACATTCCGATGGCCTTCGTCGGAAGCCAGAGCGGCTACCTGCACGGCATTGACCTTCGGACCGGCAACAAGCACTGGTCTCACGCTCTGCTGGGGGCGGTGACCTCGTCGCCTGCGCTGGCGGAGGGCAGGATGTACGTCGGCGACATGTCCGGCGTCACATGGGCGTTCTCGACGCGCGCGGGCAGCGGTGCCGACGGATTCGAGGAGTGGAACTACCAACAGCTGCCCGACGGGCCGCCGACTCCCGAGAACTCCGACAGCGACGTCCAGTCGGTCGTCGAGTTGGATATCTTCGCGAAGGAGCAGTACGACTCTATCAAGGACGGGGTCACTATCCCCGACGGTGATCTTCACAAGCTCGCTCGCGCGGAAAAGGACTACAATCCCGGCCACCAGCCCGGGCACAGCCACAATGCGCCGTACTACTACGAATGGGGCGAGACGGCATACGTCATCGCGTGGAACTGCCTGGACCCCAACGATCCCGACTCGACCGATGACGAGACTAAATGGTTGTCGAGCGGCGCCGGCAGTCGAGGCAGCAAGTTCGTCGCGTCCACCGACAGCACGCTGAGGCTCTCGATCAGGAGCCGCGGCCCGGGAGACCAGAGCGATCAGTCTACCACGCTTACGATGACCGACAAGGGTTCGATATGGGACTCAGCGGCGGGAAGACCGGTCTTTTTCACGAAGTACGCGTATGTGCTCGGCACGTCTTCGAGTAGCAACACTCAATCGCCGGGAAGCCGGATTACACTCAGCGTGCAGGAACTGCCCAGCACCAAGTCCGACAGCGTCAACCGGGGCGGCAAGGCGGCCGAGTGTGTCGCGCCGGAGCACCCGATTCCGACGACTCAGGACCCGGTACTCGGCACGATATACGACCGCACCAAGTACCTTCCTCAGCGCGTCTCGATCAACAACCCGCTCGCCCTGATATGCGTGGACCCGAGCGGGCTCGACGGGCCCTGGTATGTGGGCGTGAACTCGAGCGCCGCGACTACCCGCGATGCCAGTAACTTCGGCTCCGTGGTGCACGACAACGGAAACCGCCGTCAGATCATGCCGTGGCTGCGGTCGGGCGTAGTTGCGCACGGTACCAACTCCGACGAGCGCAGGTTCGTTGCCTGCGACCGCAGCCTCCTGAGCCTCACGGGAAACAACATCTCGCGCTTCAGGATAGAGCGCAGCGATCTCGACTGGCAGGGCGGCGACGCGCAGATCTGGCGCAGCAACGGGATCAGCACTGCACTGCCTTGGGAGAAGCCCCTGCCTCCTCTCGTCGGGCCGAACGGCAGCCTCGACTATCCTGACATCCGCTCGCGCCAGTTGAGCTACGCGATGGCGGAGAGCCGCCTCGATCCGACGCAGGAGGACGTGGAGATTCGATTCGGAGGCGCTCTCACCGTTCCCGCCACCGACGACCCCTGGCCGGTCGGTCAGAACCCGGTGGGTCAGGTGATCGCCGTGCCGAGGTTCCAGCCGCCGAACATGCCGTTCATCATGCCCGCTACGGTGGACTCACTGCGAGCATCGGGTTACACGGGCAGGGTGTACACGTTCATAGACTCCAACGGGGACGGACGCCTGAACCGCTCGGGTCAGCTCGGCTCTTCGCAACTCGTTCAGCAGAGCGTGAGCGGCGCGAGGTCCGAGGCGTACCGCGAGTTCTACGCGCAGGCGCACGTGCCGGCGGACTATCGGGTCGAGGTCGGTGAGAAGACATACGACATCGGCGCGGTCCCTCACGGCTTCGGCTTGACCGAGTCCGGCGGAGTGTCGCCCAATCTGTTCCTGCCGACGCTCGGCGACAACGCTAAGCTTCGTCTCGGTGGCTCGGATACTCCCGGGGTGTTCGATCCCTGGTTCAAGACGTTTACCGCGTACAACCAGGGCAACGTCAACATGCTGAACCTCAAGATGGCCAAGAGAGTCAATCCGTCGGCCGGTCCGTCGTACAACTTCGACCTGTTCAGCGACACGGCGGAGGGCAGCATTTACCCTAGCGGAAACAACCTCGTGTCCTACGGGGCATACGTGCCTGCCGCGGCGATCACGAGCGCGCTGGACAACCGGTTCCTGACCGCCGCCCTGACGAATCTTCCTCCGATCATGGGTCTGACGTCGCGCACGTTCCACAAGCCGAGGGTGGGTGAGTCGCCGACTGTGCTTCGTCTGCCGGACATGCCGAAGCGGCTCTACACGACGGCCGGCTTCGCTCCCCTGGAGCCGCCGCCTCTGCCGTTCTTCAGCGTCGCCGTACCGGTCGGTACGCCTACTGGCACGTACTCTCGTTCGATCACGCTCTTCGAGGATGCCAACAACAGCGGCGTGTACGACCCCGGGGAGGCCGTCGGCAACCCGCTGATGCAGGTGAAGCTGACTGTCACTGAGAACCGCATGACGGACGGTTTCATGCCGGGTGCGCTCCCTCAGGTTGATCTGCCGGATCCTAGTTTCTCGGTCGGCGACGTCTCGCCCGCCGTGTATATGGGTCCCGACTACAGCCTGCACATGTACTGGTCGAGTTCCCGTCGAGGTTCGGTGACGGGCGGCGGCGGCGGCGCGGGCAACGCTCCGGCGCCCGGCGATCCCTGGTACCTGTACAAGTCCTCGATGAGGCTCGACAACAACTCCTGGGCGCTCGCCCAACCCGGCTACACGCAGTGGTGGTCGCCGACCGGTGACACTCCGATACCGGCCCCCGGCGACCTCGCCACGTTCTTTGACGCGGGACCGGGGCAGGTGCAGCGCAACTCGGCCAAGTTCAACAGCCCTTCTATCGCCCGCAATCCGGCGAACGGTCAGGCATGGCTGTTCTTCGGTGGAGAGGCGTTCCGGCACAACCCGGTGACGGATACCAAGGCTCAGCAGCACAGGGTCTTCTACTGGCCGCTCGACCCGAACGGTGATCCAATCGGACAGGCGTACTCGACGACCAAGGACTGGACGATGCCGAAGTACGGGGTACGCGGCGTCTACGCCAACATCGGCGGCCCGACGCTGTGGAGTTTCTGGTACGGCGGGAACAACAATGAGTGGCGCATATACTACAACATGAGCCCCTATGATCGGAACCTGTATCAGGTGGGCGAGCGGGACTCCTGGTCGAACGATGCCAGGCTCTCGCTCCCGCGCGGTCTCGTCTCGGCTGCGGAGCCGTCCATCATCGCCAGAACGGCCTACACGAGGAGCGGCAACCCGAAGCAGGTGCTGGATGTAGTCTACTCAGCGTACTCTCAATATCACAAGAGTACCGACATCTATCTCAGCCGCTACAATCCTGACCTGGACGTCTCGAGCCGTTGGACCGCGGACCTGGATATTGAGGACCGGCCCGACGGGAAGGATGAGGTGCTCATGCGG
>JAGONM010000033.1 GCA_017993055.1 Armatimonadota bacterium | reverse complement strand
GCGCCCGGCCGCGCCAATCGTACCTCACAGCCGGCCTCAAGACCCGAAGGAAACCCGCTTCCTCGACTGACTCCGTCATGGTAACTCCGGTTACCATTGCCGCTCCCGCGCCCGCCTGCTACAATGCTCCCGACAGACGTTCTCGAAAGGACTTTCAGGCATGGCGAACGCATCTCGCGCCCCCATCGCAAAGGACTACGGTTTCGAACCGGAGGTACTTCAGGCCGCGCTGGCCGACATCGCGGCGCTCGAATCGAAGTTTCGCGACATAGTCGACACCGCGCCCGCCACGGTCTGCTGGCGCGTGCTGGACAGAGTTGCGGCAGAGGCGAAACCCGATCTGAGCGGATGCCGAGGCGGGTTCGTCTCGGTAGACCATGCGGTCAACACGTTTCTGAACCGGCTCGTCGGGCTGAGGAGCGCCATCACAACCGACACGGACGCCCTGCTGGCACCCGGCGAGCGCGTCAGGAGAGACGAGGCCGTCATCGGCTATCTGGAGGAGATCAGGAAGCACTACATCGGGACTGCGAAGCAGTGAGCCGAGCGCGTCACCGGGGTACGCCGGCGGGAGCTTCGATCGGAGGGGACGGATATGTGTTCCGCACTGCTCTGGGGCCTTGGGATATACGTCATACTTTGGGTGGTCTGCCCGCCGGTCGCGGGGATACTCACCGCCCTGGTTCTGGGCTGGATCATCTCGCGTCTGCTCATTTTCTTCTTCGGGATATGCAGCGGGGAGAAGTGAACCCAATCGCCGGAGGGGATACTCATGGGATGCGCGTACCTGATACTGATGTCCATCCTGCTCGTTCCGGGGTTCCTGCTCATCCTGGCAGGCGCGTCATCCCCGCCGCTTGCCATCATCGGGCTGGTGATGTGCGCCTTCGCGGGGGCGCTCACCGCGAAGCTCTTCGGCCCGAGGTAGGCCGTCTGTCCGCCGCCCGGCGGCGCAATGGGAACGCTCGCCCGGAAGACCGCGGAGGAGAATCCACTTGATCATCAGCGCCAGCAGAAGAACCGACGTACCCGCCTTCTACTCGGACTGGCTCATGAACCGCATCGAGGCCGGACACTGCTGCGTCGTCAACCCCTTCAACGCGAACCAGGTGTCCAGGGTCCCGCTTGCCCCGCAGGACGTGGACGTCATCGTCTTCTGGACGAAGAACGCCACTCCGCTGATGCCGCGCCTCCCGGAGCTCGACTCCCGGGGGTATCGGTACTACTTCCAATACACGGTGAACGGCTACCCGGCTGCGCTCGAGCCGGGCCTTCCCCCGCTCGACGAATGCATCCAAACGTTCCGCCGCCTCTCGGACCTGATCGGCCCGGAACGGGTGATATGGCGGTACGACCCCATCATCGTCAGCGACGAGACATCCGAGGAATATCACGCCTCCCGGTTCGAGCTGATAGCCGGGCGGCTCTCCGGGGCGACCGGACGGGTCGTCATAAGCGTGGCCGACGAGTACCGGGCGGCCAAAGGGCGGCTGAGGCGGCTGGAGATAGGTTACCGCCAGGCCGACCCGGAAGCGCCCGCGTTCGGCGGAATGATGCGCCGGCTGGCGGAAGTCGCGTCCGGCGCCGGGATGGAGATATTCTCGTGCGCGGAGGTTCTCGACCTGACGCCGTTCGGCATCGCGCCGGGGAAGTGCGTGGACGACGCTTACATCCGCCGTGTGTTCGGTGTGGAGGTCGTCGGAAGGAAGGACAAGACGCAGCGCCTGGAGTGCGGCTGCGTCGCCAGCAAGGACATCGGCGCGTACGACACGTGCCTGCATGGATGCGCCTACTGCTATGCGACCAGGAGCGCCGGGGCGGCGGCGAAGAACCGCGAGAACCACGACCCCATCTCCGCCTCGCTGGTCGGATCACACGAATGCGACTCCGAAGAGAACCCGACCGGCCAGCGTTCCCTCTTCTGAAAGGAGCATCCCATGTTTGAGTTCAGCGCTCTTGGGTGGCCGGCAGTCACTCTGGCCGCAGCCGTCGTCGGCACGTGGCTCGCGGCCCGGGCGGTGAGAGTGGCCTCACTGCGGCGTATCGCCCGCACCCGGCTCAGGGACTCGAGCCCGGACGCGCGGAGGTTCGTCAAGCGCCTCGGCAAGGCCGAGCTTGCGGCATACGGCTCGGTCACGCTCGCCGAGTTCCTGTGGGTATGGCACAACATCAACCCGGACCTGATCCAAGCCGCCGACTTCGCAAGCGCGGAGTCCATCACTAGCGGCTGGGACTTCGCCAACTACATTCACGGCGCATATGACTCCCTGCCCGCGGCCGGCAAGGAAGGCTTCCTGTCGCGCCTGGAGGGTTACGTCGCCGAGCAGCACGTGGCGGCGGCGTTCGACAAGGCCGGTTACGCGGTGCAGGTGGCGGAGACCTCGAACCAGCCGGTGTGGGACCTGCTGGTGGACGGCCATGCCGTGAACGTCAAGAGCGTCGCGGACATCGGCAGCATCAAGCAGGCGGCCCTCGATCACCCGGACATCACGTACATCGTGCCGGAACACATCCATGCGACGGCAGAGCTGCCGAACGTCTTCCCGATGCCAGGATTCGACCACGACGCGATCAAGGAGAGCGTGAAGGACGGCGTCTCGTCGGCGCACGGCGAAGGTGCGGCCGATGCGCTCGGGGTCCATCTTCCGGTGATCACGATCGCCTTCGCCACCTATCGGAACTACAAGCTGGTGAAGGACTACGGCAAGGAGCCGATGGTCGCGAGAGGGCACGGCATCGTCGAGAGCGTCGGGCGCGGGGTGGGAGTCGTGGCGGGCGGCAAGGTCGGTGCGGCCGCGGGATTCGCGGTCGGAGGCCCAGTCGGTGCGGTCCTCGGAGCGATCGGACTTGGCATCGCCGGGGCGATTGCCGGCGGTGGCGTCGCCGAATGGTTCAAGAGCCGCGAGCTTCGAGCATCCCTGGCCGAGCTGGAATCGGCCCTGTACGACTTCGGGGCGAGTTTCCGCTCGAAGATGCCCGCCATACGCTCCCTGATCTCTGCCCGACTCGCACGGGCGGAGGAATCAAGATGCGGGCTTGCGAGGGAGCTTCGCAGGCGCTGGTTCAACCTGAGGACGCTCCTCTGGCCCGATCTCTGCACGGTGACGCTCGGCGAATCGGTCGCCGTTGCGGACGGGAGCATCGCCCGGGCGAGGGAGCAGACCTCGAAGGCTCTTGCTCGGCTGGGAGATATCGAGCGCACGGGGGACTGGAAGTCGCTCGGCCTCATCATGGCGAACGCCCCTGAGGTCAGGAACAGGGTGGGCTTCGACCGCGGGCTGCTGGACCGCATCAAGGCTTTCAGGGCGAAGATACTGAGGGAACGCAAGCGCCTCAACCCGAAGCTGGACCTGCCGGGTTAGCCCCCGCAGTGAGACGTCTCCCAGATGAGAGCCTCGGGGACGCCGATGTGCGCGTCGGCGCGATTCGCAAGCCTGTTCGTTGCAGCATGCCTCGCATTCGCCCGCGCAAGATCAACCGGTCGGCGGCCTGACCAGTCCTCGACCTCCCGGTCGAATCCGCGGTCAAGCAGCAGATCCACCAGCTCGGGATAGCCCTGCGAGGCCGCCGCGTGGAGTGCGGTGCATCCGTCATGATCCCGCGCGTCAACGGTCGCGCCCTTGTCGAGCAACGCCGCCGCCATCGCCGAGTGCCCGTTGGACGCCGCTAGGTGGACGGGCGTTCTCCCCATCCAATCCCGGCTGTCCGGGTTCGCGCCGTGACGCAGCAGTTCGAGGGCGACCTGAGGCCGACCGGTCTCGCTCGCCGCATGGATCGCGGTTCGCCCGTTCCGGTCCTCGCGCCCGATGGATGCGCCCGCAGACAACAGCAGCCTGATAACTCTCGCTCCTCCCGAGAAGGCCGCGCACATCAGCGGGGTCGCGCCATCCTTGTCAGGCGCGTCAATGTCGGCGCCCTCGTCCACCAGCGTCCGGCACGACTCGAGGCAGCCTAGCGCGGCGACATAGTGCAACGGCGTGTTGCCGTTGATATCCCTCGCATCGGGGTCGGCGCCGAAGCGGCAGAACAGCTCAACGATCTCAGAATCACCAAACGAGGCCGCATGGTGCAGAGGAGTGAACATGCTTCCATCTCGGAGCGCACACAGGCGAGAGTCCCTGGCCAGCATCCGCCGAAGTGTGGCGGTCTGACCGGACATCATGGCGGCGTAGACCGCGCCGAGCGCCTCTTCGTCGCCGGGATCGAGGCGGAAATTGTCGTCCCGGGCTTCCGTTCTGACGATCACGGAACTCATGTAGGTGACCGTCCTCTTGGCGATCAGGCCGTTGGCTCCCGTATAGAGGTGATCTCGTATGATGCGGGGAGACTCGAATCCGCTGGTCACCGATCTGACAGAGGCACATCCTGGTTTCACGACGTCACCCAGCCCCGACGCGGTGGCTCGCGCCTCGACGGTCTTGATGATTCTCCTCGCGACGGATGAACCGGCGTTGATGACCACGAACAGGGCCCCCGGCTTCGCGGCGCGCAGGAGGTCCACAAGTTTTCTCGATACGGCGCCGGGGTTCGAGCCCGCGTCGTTCAGGCAGTTCTGCACGACGTAGATGTCTACCGTCCCGCGCCTTACGCGGCATGTGTCGCTGGAGCACGTACCGCAGTCGCGCAGAAGGCTGCAACTCACCCTGTTTACCCCCAGACCGCCTGACCAGCACGGCTTGATCAAACTCGAGAGCGTCAGGTCGAGGTAGGGCCGCCAGCCGTCGATGTTCACATCATGAAGGCTTACGTTGATGTGCTCAACGCCCTTGAAATGCTCGGAGACGAAGGACGACAGGCCCAGCAACTCAGGCGCGGGCCCACAGCCTATCATGCAGGCCTCGATCTTCGACCTGTCGAAGACGGGGCCGGTCACCGATGAGGGAAGCGACTCCAGCACCTGGTGAAGTGGAGCCACATAGTGCGGGAAGTACGCGACCATGTATGCCTCGCCGGTGTCCGGGTCGCCGTAGTCCACGCACGGCACCTCTCTGCGGAACTCGCGCCGCATCGAGGACACAGGCGCTCTCAGGGCGCAAACGCGGGAGACATCATCTATATGCAGCGAGTCGACTATCGCGGGCAGCGGGTTGTACGCGAGCATCCTCCAGGTCCCTCCTGTCAGTATTCGGACTGACAGTATAAGAGGAAACCTGGCTTGGGCAAATAGTAACGTTGGTTACGTCAAGCATGACGGTCTGTTGTTATCTACTTGCGTTGTCTCGGTCGAAGACCGAGATCCTCGGCCGCGCGTCGGAGAGTCGGAGCTTCCATTCCGAGCATACGGGCAGCCTCAGCCGCGTTGTCCGGGTGCTTCTGCAGAGCCTGTGCGATGAGTCGCTTCTTCTCGTTCTGGAGATAGTCGAACAGGCGGAAGCCGTCGGGCACTTCCTCCTCGATCGAGGACTGCGTCTTCTCGACGGATGCGCGCAGTCTGGCGTTCTCGAGCTTGAGCGTCGTCAGCTCGGCGGACAGGGCCTCGACCGACTCCTGCAGTTCGCCCTCTTGCGCCAGGTGGTCGATTCCTAGGTCATTCAGGTCAACCGCATAGTGATAAGGTGCCGAGAACTGGCGCATGTATCTCGGGTGGAGGGCGATCGCCGTGGCCGGGATGATCCTCCGGTGTACAAGAACGACCCAGGCCCACTGCATCTGCGGGGTGCCGCTGCTGATCTGCACCGAGTACTCGGCATCACGGCGAGAGTGTTTCGCGACGATCTGGACGCACTCTGCCCTCATGGCGCGAAGGACCCGAGGATAGTCGGTGGGATCATCGAGCAGCATCGGACGATGCTCGACCTCCGGGTTGTTCTTCGCAAACGAAGGGATCAGTCGGGCGGTCTCCGACGCCCGCTTGTTGAGTCCGGCAACGTGCAGGAGAAAGATCTCGTCGAAGTCGAGTTCCTCTACCAGCGTTAGGATCGGCCCCGGCATCGACTTGCCGTCGCCGTAGGGGTCGCTATTACCGACGCAAGAAACCAGTATCTTCACGGTCCAGACCTCCACATCAAGTTGCACATCCCATTCGGCACCTCCGGAGTCCGTCTGTGCCAGGAAGGATGTTATACCTGGAACGGCTACTCAGTCAACCCGGGGCCCACAGGTGGAGCCCAAGGATTGGTACTATTACCGGGTGGGCAGGGATCGATGCCTGGCCGGTTCAGGCATGGGAGCCGCAGGCATCGGAGGCTGCGCGCATGCGCCTTACGTCGCCGAGACTAGAGACGCGAGATCGTCGAGAAAGGTGCGGTCGTAGTCCTCGTCAACATGGTTGGAGTTCCAGAGCCCGGAGGACCTGATCCGCTCCTTCGGGCAGTTCCGTCCGAGCCACCCATCAGACGGCGGATCGAGTTCCTCCTTGCCGAAGTTGCTCAGGAGCGCGATCGCGTTGCGCTCGATGTATCCCCGAACGCTATCCGGACCAGGGGCGTCATCCGCTTCCAGCCAGAGGAAGGGCATGCCGCCGATATAGAGGCTGACCAGGCGTTCGAGCTCGATCTCTTCCTCGCGGTTGCGTTCCTGCCTGGGGACATTCCTTCCCCATGAGCCGCAGGAAACGCCGTCACGGGACGCGACAGCCTGTCCCACCAGCAGCCGGAAGACGGAGGCCCTGTGGTTGCCGGCGCCGCTGCACGCCCTTCCCCTGTGCGCGCGCAACCGGCTCCAGAGCGTGGTGGCGCTGTTTGCCTTCAAGGCATGGGTACCCACACGGACGACGCGGAGCCCTACCCCGGTGTCCGAACGGACCTGCCCCTTCTCGAAGAAGAAGTAGACGCCACGTCTGGGCCAATGCATGTTCCCGGTGCACTCCATCAGCGACCGGCACCCGCCGACTTTGCGCTCCAGGTCTTCCATCGTGCGATAGAACCGGCGCAGATCAGCCAGCCGTGTCATGGCTTGCCCTGCGTGTCCAGCCATTGAAGCTGCTTACCGATAGTCAGGCCTTCCATCGGGACCGACACCTCCGCACACAGGGTGCGAAGTGCGGGCATTACAAACTCCCTGTATCGGGACCCGGCTAGGACCTGGACGCGGTCCGACGGCTTGATGACCCGGCTGAGGTCGCGGGACACGCGATCGGCCCATGCAAGCCTCTCCGCGATCGGCATCCGGTTGAGCGTGCGGTCGTAGTCCACGATCACGGTATCCGGGCACAGAAGGCCGTGCTCCGCGGATAGGATGTACCAGGCGTCGCCCACTCGTTCGGCGTATGCCCTGGCCTTCCGGAAGAAGCTCGAGCAGTATAGGTCCTTGGCCTTGCAGGGTCCGGGCTGCTTCCGCGACACGCATGATACCAGTACCACAGTTCTGCCTGTCACTGCAGTCATAGCTATCTCCGCCAGTGCCATCGAAGTCGGCGATGCACCGGCCCTACGACCCAGGCCGTACTCCGCCCGGCCGGACGATCGCAAACAGATGGCTGTGGTTCGCGGCCGTCAGCCTGAAGTGACTCGGTAAGGTCATTACAGCTCTCTCGTGCGGCAATATCGGGATCAGCCGCTCGCCGAGGTCAGTCGAAACTCGACCTCATACAACATAAGGCGAACGTTCGGGAGCGGGGATAACGCATACTTCAAAGCATTGTCGCCTGAATGCGCGATCACTAGACCCTCGACCTTCTCATCAGCCGAGGCGAGTTCCTTGCCTACCCAACCCATATACCTGAGCACCTGCCCCACTGTCGCGTCGCTTGTCTGTCCCCGCTTCAACTCGATCACCAGCCAGCGGGTCTGAGTCTTGTGCCTGCATAGAATGTCAATGTACCCGACCGCACAAGGGTACTCGATGCCCGTCAAGCGATCACCGTCCTCGGAGTAGATATCCCACTCACTTGCGAGCTCAGTTCCTGCCCAGTTGTCTACCAGGAACTCATGGAGATGACGTTCGAGGCCAAACGCCTGGCCGGGAGGAGTGACACCAGTGGATGTCTCCTTTGGAGTAACAACGGGGGGCTGAGGCACTTCCGGCTGCACCAATGCCCACCAGACCGCGTCCAAAGTCCAGAGATCCAGCTCCAAATCAGCCGAAATGCGCTTGATGAGATCATTGATCCTTGAGTACTTCGCCCCAACGGTAGCACCCCTATCGAAGGCCGGCCAGAGTCCGATCTGCTTGAGCGCTCCCTCGGCCGTGTTGTTCCAGACAGCGTACTTCTCAGGGTAAGCGACGTGGAGAAAAGCCGTGATGATGGCCTTGCCCATACCCTGAACCCCGGCAACCGCGTTGTCGATCCGCTCCTCCACTGGCCGGCCTTCGTCAGCCAGTACGTAGAGCACATTCCGAAGAGCTGGAGGATCTGCGAATATGAAGCCAACCTGCCGGTGGAGTCCGCCCCAGTGCCTGTTGTTGCGGAAGTCCAAGAACGACCGGAACTCGTCAAGATTGACGCTGCCAAGACTGTCAGCCCTGAAGAGAGGGCCGTAGTGGCCGATCACCTGTTCCTTCGCAGCAGCTATCGGTCCTACATCCGGGTGACTGAGCGCAGACGGCAACTTCTCGCGCAGAGCCGTGATTGCGGCCTCGTAGTCTGATAGGCCGGCCTGAATCGGACTCCGACTCGACATGCGGATACCTCCTGTCTCGTGGCAGGACCTGCCGGGAAGTGCGCTGATCCTCGGATATGCGATCGGTATTGCATTCGCCGATGCCTTGACAACTTCCTCTAGTCGGCTTAAGATGAGGCTGTTCCGCACGGGCGCCCGTGCGGATGGTTGGCGGCCCGGCAACTGCCAGCGACCGGAGCGATCCACATTCCGGTCATCACGGCACTCCTGCAGTCCTCGGAGTCTTCGGGCGGTCTGCATCGAGAATCAGTTGTAGGGAGTCACGCGTGACCCGCGAGTTCAATGAGCCCGAACTTCGGTTCTTCCAAGATGCACCGGCGGACCTTCCGAGCAGGCCGAACCTCGCCAGTTCGCTATGGCATCATATGACCAGCTGGTTGACATAGGGGTATAGGCCGAATGGCGATTAAGAAAAGCGAACTCTACAGCCACCTTTGGCGAAGCTGTGACGAACTGCGCGGCGGCATGGATGCCTCTCAGTACAAGGACTATATTCTGACCCTGCTCTTCGTCAAGTACGTCTCTGACAAGTACGCCGGACAACCGGACGCACTTCTTGAGGTTCCTGAAGGCGGCAGCTTTGCCGATATGGTCGCGTTGAAGGGTGACAAGGATATCGGCGAGGGCATCAACGTAATCATCGCCAGGCTGGCGGAGGCCAATGAACTCAAGGGCGTGATAGACCTTGCCGACTTCAATGACCCCGACAAGCTGGGCAAGGGCCAGGAGATGGTAGACCGCCTTACCAACCTCGTCGGCATCTTCGAGGAGTCGGGGCTCGACTTCAGCAAGAACCGGGCGGAAGACGACGACATCCTCGGCGACGCTTACGAGTACCTGATGCGGAACTTCGCGGAGCAATCGGGCAAGAGCAAGGGGCAGTTCTACACTCCCGCCGAGGTATCCCGCATCATGGCGAAGGTCATCGGCGTCGGACAGGCGACGAGTTCCGCCCAGACCATCTACGACCCGACCTGCGGATCGGGCTCACTGCTTATCAAGGCGCACGATGAAGCCCCGAGCGGACTCGACTTGACTATCTACGGGCAGGAGATGGACAACGCCACCGCTGCACTTGCGAGGATGAACATGATCCTCCATGACTGCCCGGCTGCGGCGCACGATATCTGGCAGGGCAACACCCTTGCCGACCCGCACTTCAAGAATCCGGACGGAAGCCTCAAGACGTTCGACTTCGCCGTGGCCAATCCGCCGTTCTCGACGAAGTCCTGGAGCCAGGGCTTTGACCCCTACAACGACCGCTATGAGCGCTTTGTGGACGGCGTGCCGCCGAAGAAGAACGGGGACTATGCCTTCCTCCTGCACCTCATACGTTCGCTGAAGAGCACCGGCAAGGGCGCGATCATCCTCCCGCATGGTGTCCTCTTCCGGGGGAACTCGGAGGCGGTCATCCGCAGGAATATCCTTCGCAGGGGATACATCAAGGGAATCATCGGCCTCCCTGCCAATCTGTTCTACGGCACAGGCATCCCCGCGTGCATCATCGTCCTGGACAAGGAGAGCGCCGCCGGACGAACAGGCATCTTCATGATTGACGCGAGCAAGGGTTTCGTGAAGGACGGCAACAAGAACCGCCTGCGTCATCAGGACATCCACCGGATCGTAGACGTCTTCAATAATCAGAGGGAAGTCCCAAGATATTCGCGCATGGTCCCGATGGCGGAGATCGAAGGCAATGACTTCAACCTGAACATCCCCCGGTACATTGACGCCACCGAACCGGAGGACCTCCAGGATATCGAGGCACATCTTCTTGGAGGCATTCCCAACAGAGACGTGGAGGTTCTGTCGGAATACTGGCAGGTGTTCCCCTCGCTGAAGGATCAGCTTTTCATGCCGGGGGACCGGGCAGGCTACAGTCAGATGAGAGTCGACGCCGCTGAAGTCAAGCCTACGATATGCGCGCGGCCTGAGTTTGCGGCGTACACCCAGGCGGTAGCCACCTTGTTTGACAGGTGGAAAGATGCCCATGTTGCGACACTGAAAGGCATCTCGACCGATACCAAGCCCAAGCAGTTAATCGAAGTTCTGTCGGAGGACATGCTCTCGACCTTCCGGGACGTCAAGCTGATAGACTCCTACGATGTCTACCAGCACCTGATGAGTTACTGGTCCGACGTCATGCAGGACGATGTGTACATGATCGCTTCGGACGGCTGGGCTGAGGCAAGCCGTCTCCGCCTGGTAGTTGAAGACAAGAAGGTGAAAGAGAAACCCGATCTGGTACTTGGCAAACGGAAGTACAAGGCCGACCTGATTCCACCTTCCTTGCTGATCGCCCGGTACTATGCGGAAGAGCAGCAGGCCATTGATGCGTTGGAGGCGGAGATCGCCCGACTGGCGCAGGAAGTGGAAGAGATGAGGGATGAGCACGGCGGAGAAGAAGGGCTCCTCTCCGAGGTCATGGCCGAGAACGGAAAGGTCACGAAAGGGGATGTGAAGTCGCGCCTCCGTGAGATCAAGGGTGACTCCGATTTCGCTGACGAGCGCGAGGTGCTGGAGAAGTACCTCGCCCTTGTCGAGAAGGAGTCCGAGACAACGAAGAAGATGAAGGACGCCCGGAAGGCGCTCGATGTGAAGCTGGCAGCCAGGTACGGAGAGCTTACCGACGAGGAAGTGATCGTGCTGGTGGTGGACGACAAGTGGCTGGCATCCCTTGCCGCCCATGTGCGTTCCGAACTGGACCGGGTGTCCCAGTCACTGACCGGACGCACCCGGGAATTGGCGGAACGCTATGCTATTCCTCTGCCGAAGCTGGGAGAAGAGGTCGAAGATCTGAGCACCAGGGTGGATGAACACCTGAAGGATATGGGATTCGCATGGAAGTGAAGCCGGGCTACAAGCGGACTGAGGCGGGGATAATCCCGCAGGACTGGGAGGTGGTCAGCCTCGGCGAGGTCTGTCGCATGAAGAGCGGTGAAGCAATAACCTCTGCTAAGATCGATCAGTTCTCGACCTATCCATGCTATGGTGGCCATGGCCTCCGAGGATTCACGGCTCGGTTTACCCACGAGGGAAGATACGCACTGATTGGGCGGCAAGGGGCTTTATGTGGCAACGTGTTAGGGGTGGATGGAAGGTTCTTTGCATCTGAGCACGCAGTTGTGGTGACGCCCCTTGCCCAGACTGAAATCCGGTGGCTTACCTATGTGCTGGAGCGAATGCATCTCAACCGTTATTCCGAGTCGTCCGCTCAACCGGGACTATCGGTGTCGAAACTCCTAAGCATCAGACTTGCTGTTCCATCTACAAAAGAGGAGCAACGCAACATCGCCGATGCCCTGAGCGATGTGGACGCCCTCATCGGTTCGCTGGACAAGCTTATCGCCTGTGTTTGACAACCCAAAAGGGGCCCACCTTGATCACGTAAAAGGGACCCACCCGGACAAATGCATTACTCTTTCTTGCCGGCCTTTCGTTTGAGGCTCTCCCGGAATCGGTAGGAGTCGCCGTTCATCTCCAGGATCTTGCAGTGATGCGTCAGCCGGTCGAGCAGCGCCACCGTGAGCTGCTCGTCTCCGAAGACACTCGTCCACTTCGCAAACTCCAGATTGCTCGTCACGATCAGCGATCCCCGTTCGTATCTCGAGCTTATGAAGTTGAAGAGCAGCCTCCCTCCGTCCTGAGAGAAGGGAACGTACCCGACCTCGTCCAGCACCACAAGCTCGTGCTTCTCAAGCCTTGCCTCAAGTTTCGACAATTGGCGGAGTTCTCTCGCCTCACACAGCTCATTCACCAGGCCGGCTGCCGTGTAGAACCTGACTCTCTTTCCCTGTCCGCATGCGACCGTCCCCAGCGCGATCGCAAGGTGGGTCTTGCCGACCCCGGTCGGACCCACCATGATCAGGTTCTCGCGCTCTGAGATGTACTCCCCGCCTGCCAGGTGAAAGACCGATTCCTTTGAGAGGTTCGGCAGATTCCCGAACTCGAATGTGTCGAGCGTCTTCTCTACCGGGAATCTCGCCGCCGACAGACGGCGCTTCCTCATGTTGCTTTCACGCTGACAGACCTCTGCCTCCATCAGATGCAGCAGGTACTCCACATATCCGATCCGGCTTGCCGCGGCATCCTCCGCCATCTTCGCATAACTCGCTGCTACCGTCGGCAGCCTCAGCTTCCGCAGGTACGCCCCGAGCAGCATGTCGGGCTGGTTCATCTCGCACCTCCCGCCAGCAGCCTGTCGAAGTGCGATGTGTCCCTTTCCTCTACAAGGACCTCCGGTATCCCTTCCGGCAGTATCGCTTCTCCCGTTACCCGCGTCTCTTCGTCGAATTGGCAGAGCAGATTCTTCACCGCGTCTGCATCGCATGTCCCGTAGAGCAGCGCCATCTCCATCGCATCGGCGACAGCCGACTCGGGATAGACGGCGGTAAGCTCCAGGACCTTGAGGAACGATCTCCGTGCCGCCACCCCCGGCTGCTCCGACTTCAGTCTCTCCAGAAACCTTGCGTATACCGGCGCGAACTCGCTCCGCTTGATCGGCCTGGCGTATTCCACAGCTTGCGGCTTCCTGCCGAGCCCGGAGAGATAGTGCGCTACCGAGAGACTCTCCTCTCCCTTCCCGAGAAGCCGCTCGTGAACCGCCGCCACCCTGCACGCATCCGATATCTCCACGCGGTCCACGTATGCCTTCAGGAACAGATCCCGGCTCGAGTACGCATCCGGCACCGAGTAGGAGTTGCCCTCGAACCGCACCATCGACAGCTTGTTCGACCTGACCGGGTGAAGACGGAAGCATTCGAAGTGCCGCTTCGGCAGCGCCAGGAGATTCGTCTTCTCCTCCGCGAACATCTCCCCGATGCTTGCCTTCATCCCGCCGATCACCCGGCGATCTTCTTCAAGGCACTTCCGGTAGAGGTATGCGTTCAGCTCCGCGAAGTCCTTTACCCTCGGCACCGGTACGAACCAGTTCCTTCGCACATAGCCGACCTGGCTCTCTACCTGACCCTTCTCATGAGGTTCTCCCGGATTGCAGAAGTGGCTCTCGAACAGATAGTGACTCCGGAAGCCGACGAACGTCTCGATCTCACGCCTCTTGTCTCCCCGGATCGCTCTTGCCGTCGCCACCGTCAGGTTGTCGTAGCTGATCCGCCTCGGCACCCCTCCAAAGAAGTCGAACGCTCTCACGTGGGCCGACAGGAACGCCTCCTGCTTCTCAAACGGCAGCCCCACTACGAACGGGCGGTGCGAGTGGCAGAGCTTGATGATGAAGAGGCTGACCTCCAACTCCCTGCCGTCCATCATAACCTTTGCCGCGCCGAAGTCGGCCTGCGCGTCCTCTCCGGGATCGAAACACAGCGGAATGAACGACTCAGCCTTCTTCGCTCGTAACTTCCTTACGCACCTCCTGACCGTCGATTCTCCCCCTGCAAATCCGTGCTCTTCCCGGAGCCGCTCGTATACCCTGTGCGCAGTGTGACGCTGCTTCCTCGGCCGATCGACATCGCCCGCAAGCCACTGCCTGATGATCTCCTTCACCGGGCCGATTACCGGCTCCGCGGGCGGCTTCGCCCTCCGGTAAACCGGCGGAGACGGGTCCGCCAAGGCCTTCCTCACCGTCCTGCGGGAGTGGCCCATCGCCCGCGCGATCTCCCGGATGCTCCTCCCTTGCCGCAAGTGCGCTGTTCTGATACGCTCTTTCTCGTCCACCCGGACCACCTTTCTACCTCCGATATGACGTTTCTCTCAACTATCATATCGTAAGATCGGTTCTGTCCGGGTGGGCCCCTTTTGCGTTATCGAAACCGCCCCAGGTGGGCCCCGTTTAGTTTATCAAACACAATCGCCAAGAAGCGCGATATCAAGCAGGCTACCATGCAGCAACTTCTCACCGGCAGGACCCGCCTGCCTGGGTTCAGCGGGGAGTGGGACGTGCAGACACTGGGGGAGATCGGCCAGTTTTCCAAGGGGAGAGGGTTGTCGAAAGATGCGCTGTCCTCAACCGGTTGGCTTCCTGCCATTCCGTACACAGCTATCTACACTGACTTCGGGGAAGTCATAGCCGCTTCCCACATTCGGAACTACGCAAAGCTCCCGGAGAACACGCACACGATCAGTATGCCACATCTTCTCATCGCGAGCGCCTCAAACATGCTGGAGAACATCGGGCAGGCTACAGCCTTCACAGGGGGCTTCCCTGTAGCCGTTGGTGGTGATGTTCTGCTATACAGGACTTCTGCGGATGTATCCTTTCTTTCACGTCTCTTGAGTCTGCGGTCACATCGTAGTCGCATTGTAGCACTATCTCAGGGGAGCACGATTCGTCATGTATATGCGTCAACGTTCATAGATTATGAGGTGAGGCTCCCGCCTCTCCGAGAGCAACAAGCCATCGCCGGGGTGCTCTCAGACATGGACGCCGAGATCGCTGTGCTTGAACAGAGACGGGACAAGACAACACTGATCAAGCAAGGCATGATGCAGGAACTTCTCACGGGGAGGATCAGGCTGATATGAGCACCGTAGGCGAAAGGGAACGCGCGACGCAGAACCGGGTGATAAAGCTATTCCGGGACAACCTCGGGTACGACTACCTTGGCAACCGGCAGGACCGCGAGGATAATAGGAACATCGAGCAGGACCTCCTGCGCGCCTACCTGCAGAGGCGCGGCTATGACGAAGCACTGATCCGCAAGGCTCTGTATGAGCTCGGCAAGGTCGCGGGCGACCAGGCCAGAAGTCTCTACGATGTGAACAAGGAGGTGTACACCCTTCTTCGTTACGGCGTGCAGGTGAAGGCCGATGTCGGCGAGCAGTATGAGAACGTCTGGCTGATAGATTGGGAGAATCCACTGGAGAACCACTTCGCCGTCGCGGAGGAGGTCACCGTCAGCGGAAAGCACGACAAGCGCCCGGACGTGGTGCTCTACGTGAACGGGATCGCCCTCGGTATACTGGAACTGAAGCGCTCCATCGTCTCCGTCAGCGAGGGCATCCGCCAGAACCTCGACAGCCAGAAACCCGTCTTCATCGAGCGGTTCTTCTCCACAGCACAGTTGGTGATGGCCGGTAACGATACCGAAGGGCTTCGTTACGGGACTATCGGAACGCCCGAGAAGTATTACCTCAAGTGGAAGGAAGAGAGCGAGATCGAGAACCCGCTCCATCGGAGTCTCGCTCAGCTTTGCGCGAAGGAGCGCCTGCTGGAGATCGTCCATGACTTCATAGTGTTCGACGCAGGGGTGAAGAAGCTCTGCCGCCACAACCAGTACTTCGGCGTCAAGGCGGCCCACGACCATGTGAGACGACGAGAGGGCGGTATCATCTGGCACACGCAGGGCAGCGGCAAGAGCCTCGTCATGGTGTGGCTGGCAAAGTGGATTCGGGAGAACGTCACGAACGCCAGAGTACTGATCATCACCGACCGCACGGAACTCGACGAGCAGATAGAGCGGGTGTTCAAGGGCGTCGGCGAGGATATCTATCGCACTAAGAGCGGCCAGGACCTCGTCAGCCAACTGAATGCTGCCATCCCCATGCTGATGTGCTCCCTGGTCCACAAGTTTGCCGGCAAGGAAGAACCGGACATAGAGGGCTTCATTGATGAGGTGAAGCGCAATCTCCCTCCCGGCTTCAATGCAAAGGGTGACATATACGTCTTCGTAGACGAATGCCACCGTACGCAGTCCGGTGAACTTCACAAAGCCATGAAGGAAGTACTGCCTAACGCTATGCTCATCGGCTTTACCGGCACGCCCCTCCTGAAGGCGGACAAGCAGAGAAGCATCGAGGTCTTCGGCAAGTACATCCACACCTACAAGTTCGACGAAGCAGTGAAAGACGGCGTGGTGCTCGACCTGCGGTACGAGGCCCGTGACATTGACCAGAACATTACATCGCAGGAGAAGATTGATCAGTGGTTCGACGCCAAGACGAAGGGGCTGAACGATGTTGCTATCGCCCAGCTTAAGGAGAAATGGGGCACCATGAAGAAGGTGCTCAGTTCCCTCTCACGCTTGGAGAAGATCGCTGCGGATATCATGCTGGATATGGCGACCCGCGACCGCCTGCAGAGCGGCAGAGGGAACGCCATGCTCGTCTCCGGGAGCATCTATCAGGCATGCAGGCTCTATGAGCTTTTCACCAACAACGGCTTCGATAAGTGCGCCATCGTTACGTCCTACGTTCCGAACGTCTCGGAGATCAAAGGGGAGGAAACCGGCGAAGGAGTCACGGAGCGACTGCGCGAGTATGAGATATACAAGAAAATGCTTGCGGACTGGTTCAGGCAAGACCCCGAGCGGGCAGTCAACAGAGTCGAGGAGTTCGAAAAGGAGGTAAAGAAGAAGTTCATCGAGGAGCCGGGGCAGATGAAGCTCCTCATTGTCGTCGACAAGCTGCTGACCGGCTTCGATGCTCCTCCTGCGACTTACCTCTACATAGACAAGCACATGCGCGACCACGGTTTGTTCCAGGCCATTTGCCGAGTCAACCGACTGGACGGCGATGACAAAGAATACGGGTATGTCATTGACTACAAGGACCTGTTCCGAAGCCTTGAGACCGCCTTCATAGACTACACCTCGGAGGTGTTCGACGGCTTTGATGCCGAGGACGTTCGCGGACTCTTGAGCAACCGCCTGGTGAAGGCGAGAGAACAGCTGGAGGAGGCGCGAGAGGCAGTCAGAGCACTGTGTGAGCCCGTAGAGCCGCCGAAGGATACGGCTGCCCACCTGCGCTACTTCTGCGCCCGCGATACCACCGACAAGGAGGCGCTGAAGGGGAACGAGCCGAGGCGGATTGCCCTATACAAACTCACGGCCTCTTTGATCCGCGCATACGCCAACCTCGCAAACGAACTGCCTGAAGCCGGGTATACGCCGGAGGAGATCGAGCAGTTGAAGCAGGAGGTCGATCATTTCGAGAGGGCACGCACTGAGGTAAGGCTCGCCAGTGGCGACTATATCGACCTCAAGGCGTACGAACCGGACATGCGGCATCTCATAGATACCTACATCCGTGCCGAGGAAAGCGAGAAGATTTCCGACCTGGATGACATGAGCTTGATACAGGTCCTGCTTGAGCGAGGGGAAGAGGGGGTCAATGCGCTCCCCAAAGGAATCGCAGGCAACAAGGAAGCCGCTGCCGAGACGATCGAGAACAACCTGCGAAGGGTCATCATCGACGAGCAGCCAATCAACCCCAAGTACTATGAGAAGATGTCGGAGTTGCTGGACAACCTGATCCAGGAGCGCAAAGAACTGGCACTCGACTATGAGGAATACCTGGCCAAGATCGTCGAAATCACCAGAAGGGTAAAGAATCCCGGTGGCGGGGCGGACTACCCGCAGGCGATGAACAGCACTGCCAGAAGAGCGCTTTACGACAACCTCGGGAAGGACGAAGCCCTCGCCGTCACACTGGACGATGATATCCGCCGGACGAAGAAGGATGATTGGCGGGGGAACAGGTTCAAAGAGAAAGAAGTGCGCAACGCGATACGTCGACACGTGGAGGGTGAGGACTTCGTCGAGGAGATCTTCAACCTTGTGAAAAACCAGCCTGAGTACTGAACATGCATCAGATCACCGTCAACGACCTAACCGTGGATGTGGTCCGCAAGGACATCAAGAATTTGCACCTTGCCGTCTACCCGCCAGCAGGGAGGGTGCGCGTCGCCGTGCCCTTGCGCGTCAACGACGAGGCGGTGAGGCTCGCGGTTATCTCGAAGCTGGGCTGGATTCGACGCCAGCAGAGGAGTTTCCAGGAGCAGGAGCGGCAATCGGCGCGTGAGTACGTATCCGGGGAGAGCCACTACTTCCAGGGACTGCGCTACCTGCTGAACGTGATCTACCATGACGGCTGGCCCAGAGTGGAGCTTCGCGGTAAGAAGAGAATTGACCTGTACGTGCGGAAAGGCAGTGACACGGCGACGCGTGAGCGCATCTTTCTTCAGTGGTACCGTAGGCAACTGAAGGCTCAAGCTGCACCCATGATTGCGAAATGGGAGCCGATCATCGGCGTGACCGTGGCCGACTGGGGAATCAAGCAGATGAAGACCAGGTGGGGATCATGTAATGCGCAAGCGGCTCGGATATGGCTCAACCTGGAGTTGATCAAGAAGTCGCCGCAGTGTCTCGAGTACCTTGTGGTTCACGAGATGGTCCATCTTCTCGAACGCCTCCATAGCGATGCGTTCAAGGCTCATATGGATGCATTCCTTCCCCAGTGGCGACTGAATCGCGAGGAACTGAACCGCGAGCCGTTGGCGCACGAGACGTGGACGTACTGATTAGGCTCATCGCGGAGTCTGCACCCGGCAGTCGGCTTCCCGGAGCTACGGCACCGTAGTCTCTCCTATAGGTGGGCAGGGAGAATCATCGAATGGGACATCAGAGACTCAGATGGATCGCTTCCCTGACTCTTGTTGCTGCAGGGCTGTGATGGACAACCCAAGGGGGACCCACCGTGACAATGCGAAGGGGATCCGCCCGTATGTCTCCGGTGTTGCACCGGTTCAGTTGAGGCTAGCAGTCGGACGATACGACCATCGTTCCGGACCATACCCCGTCCGGTGTCAGGATGACGGCCTTCCCGCCCGCGCGCGCATGAGAGGGCGCGTGGAAGGCCCACGTCTTTTCGCGGGTCCGAACGGTCGCACGGGAAACGACCGTTCGGCGATCCCGGCCCTTCGCGCCGGCATCACAACCACTCCGTCCGCACCGAGGTGATCACCGGCGTGTACCCCGCGCCCCGCTGTGTGAGGCCCCACTTCACGGTGTTGCCCACTATGGTAGCAGGGAACGCCGAGAGGTACTCCGAATCGTCCCCGCACAGCTCGGCCGCGGAGAGGCTCGAGGTGCCGGCCACCGCGGCAAGGTCGAGCGACAGGCTGGAGGTCGATGCGAACGTCGTGGTCTTAAGCGACACCTCCGAGAATCCCCAGTACGGGAACGCGCCCGCCTGCAGGTGTATCCTGAGCGATGCAACCGCGGTCGGCGGGAAGAACAGGCGGATGTCGCCAATGCAGTGTACTATCTCATCTCCCGTAGAGTATCCGGGGAGGTAAGCGAGCCTTGCGCCGGACAGCGAGTATACGTTCCCGCTGGTTGATATCACATCCACCGAAACCAGATCGTGGCACAGCACAGGGAACGGGCGGAGCACGAGCGTATTCGCCAGCATGTTGGTCATAACGTCCGTAGGTACTTGAATCTCGAGGAACACGTCGGTGCTGCTTCCGGTCTCCTCGACCCACATGGTTCCGCGGTCGCCGTCGAGGCAGGCTTCTGCGTCTGCGCTTTCGAGATATGCAGTGGGCGCGGACCCATCGGTGTTGCACGCGTAGCGGATCTTTGTAGATGCGGGTATCCAGGTGTTGCCGGCAAGATCGGTCGCGGTTAGCCAGTCGGATTCGCCGGTTGTTCGGAGGGTTGCCTGGCCGAACTCGGCGCTGACGGAGGCGGTGGAATCGTCCGCGAGGTATCTTGTGTCGAACATGTCGATCGGTATTGCGCTGGACGCCGCGATCTGCGCCGATCAGATCTCGCTTGCCAGTGCCTCCAAGTCGTTGTGGGTCATTTTTTTTCTCGGGGGGGTCGATTTGTTACACGTGTATTCCTGGTGGAAAATGCCAATCGGCGGGGTCTTTTTGCGAAATTCGTGCGTGGAGGTGGCACCTGTACCTTTTCTCGCTCACTTAGTCTAATAACCCAAAGTAAGGGTTAGTAAGCTAATCAGTCAGTAAAGTACCTCAAATCTAATCTAATCCCCTAAGCTTTTTCGCGATTTCTCTAATAGTTTCGAATCCACATTCATTGTAATGCCAAACCCTTTAGCTTTAGCGATTATTGCCTCTGCGATCTCCTTGACCTTGTAGGCTGCGCAATCCTCATGATTCGTGATCGCCACGTAGATCCCATCATGCAGCCAGGCCACTGTCATCATGTCATGATCCTTCGCAACTACCGATTCGCCGGCAGCCATCATCGCGAACTCGTAACTCTGAACCTGCCGCGCCATCAGTGACCTAATGCACTCTGACTTCGAGTCTTTACCACCTACGGCCCCCACTTCGTGGATCTCACCATTGCAGTCGACGATGTAGCCAGCCTCAGCAATCTGATCCTTGATGCGCTCGCGGGCCGCCCATAGCGCACAGACCATCGGGTGCTTCAAGAAGCGGCGCGCGAGGTCCGGGTGGTCTTTCTTCAACCGGGCCTTCGACCCACCGTACACGGTGCAGTAGATCATCTGCTTGACATCATCTTTGCGGCTTAGATCGACACCAAGATCAGCGGTCAAGTTAGACCAGGGATCGCCCTTCAGCAGGTATGCATTCACCTCAGGGATGCCCCAGATCTTGGCAACGATTCGCAGCTGGCACTGGCTCATGTCGATGTTCCAGCAGCCGGCGAATACCGCAGCCCTGACAGCTCTGGGCAGCTGCATCAGATTGGCGCCGGCGGCAAATACGCGCGGGGAGTTGCAGGTGCATCTGTAGTAGGGCCCACGGTTGACTGCCAACAGCGTGTGGGCTCGCTCGTAGGCCTTCCAGCGTCGCATTCTTTCCTGGACTACCGGCAGCTTCGCGAATTTCTCGGCCAACTCTTTGCCGACCGCGCCCGTCATGGTCTTGATCCCACACCTGCACAGATCCCACAAGGTAACCAGATCCTGCTCGCGATCCGGACCTACGCCCAGGTCCCGACTCAGCCGATCCCAGAGGGGTCCCTGAGACACATACTCGACAAAGATCGGCGAATAGAGCAGTCGGGCAAGCGCAACATCGATGCCCTCCTTGTTTTCGCGGAGCAATGAGTTCACGTACTTGCCGACCCGCGGCTGACCCAGTCGAGAGATCATCTCCCGCACCTGACTGCCGGCTGGCAGTGTGGCAATGTACGCCTGAGCCTCATCAGCCTCCGCGTTTCTTTCTTTTCGTTCCTTGTAGGCGCTCCAGGACTCGCCGGTGACCATGTTCAACTTCTCAGGCTTGTCACGGTTACCCGCCCGACATGCCTCTATGTGTAGGGCTAGCAAGTCGGGTGGCAGCTCGATCCGGAGCGTCGCCGCCAGCCCACAGAAGTGGTTGCTGGGCACGATGTCGATCGGCACAGTGGTCGAAGTAGACCAGCGAGTCTCCACCTCCGCCAGCGGGGTGTTGCTCCCGAAGATCGTCTCGATCAACGGCTGTGGGACGACCGTATGGGTGCTTAACTCCTCGGCCACCATACCGGACGTGCTCCACAGCAGCAGTTTGCGCAGTTGGGGTGACGCGATCCCGTAGCTGGTAAGTCGCTTGTCGTAATCTTCGGTGATCCAAAGTGGTTTGAGGTTGTATGCCATCATCTCTCCTTCGTCCGGACTGTATTCTGAAGTCCCCATACGATGAGGCTGTTCCGTGGAGGCACCGGTAACTGACCTGTAACTCATACCGGTCGTAGTTTGCTGCATCTGCGATAACAGCAAACTACTCCTCCACACTTATTATAGTAGTGGTGGGGGCAAATATTAGTGGGGCAAAACTTAAAAATTTAGCCTGCAAACGCGAAAATGGGATCGAGTAGCCGTAAGCGACCTTGTCGGCGCCGCCGTCACCCCGGATGTCACTGTCGTCGGCAGGCAGTTGCGGCGCGGCGGTTTCCGAGGTATCGGCGACCCCCCGGAAGCATTAGATGCGACTTGAGCAGCCCGGGGTACGCGTGAAGAGCCGTTTCCCCCCACTTGTGGGGCGGTAATCCCGCCGTGGCGGCGTTAGGAGGCATGTTTTCGCCGGAAACGTCGTCCCGCAACTGGCGTGCGATCATGATGTAACTGCCGTGTAATCCTCATGCGATTGGCTTGTGATTCCCGCCGATCAACGGCGCGCACATGCCGAGCTGTACATATATCGCAGAATATGTCGGGGGCGGTCCGCCGAAGGCGGCCCGCCCGCATCCCATCGGATACGGGAATCAGCCCTGGGCTGAACGGGAGCGATGCATAACGGGCACCGACGACGACACGGACTCGATGTCCGGACCTGTCGCCTGCAGACGAGAAGCATCCGGAGTCTTTTCTTTTCGGGGACCGTGGAGGCGGGACTCAGACAGATTGAGAGATCAACTCAGTAGAAAGGAAATGGGATGACGGAGAAAGAGAAATGGCGGGAGTTGTATCAAGAAGGCGTGGAAGCCATCGGCAACTTCGAGTTCGAGCGCGCGCAGGAATGCCTGCATGCCGCGCTCAGGGAGCTGCACGACAGCGGACACGGATGGTCCGAGGACACTACCAGGGTGATGCGTGATTACGCCCATGCGCTGCAGTTCGGTGACGAGCACGACGCCTCGCGGAGGACGTTCGAAGAACTGGCGGCGCTCGAGGAGACCATGTACGGATGCGAGGACTTGCGGTTGGCTGAGACGACGGAGTCTTGGGGACAGGCGTGCCTGGATGCCGGCGACTGTACGCAGGCAGAGGAACTGGCCGCGAAGGCGATAGGCATATGCCTGCCGCACGTCAAGCACGCCCTGAGAACATATGGGGGTGCACTGGTAACGCTCGCGCACTCGCAGCTTGTACAGGGCAAGACCGCCGAGGCGACCAAGAGCGCGAGGGCAGGATTCGCGATGCTTGAGATGGCCGACGGACCGGCGAACGCCGGATTGGCCGGGGCGTTGGGGATCCTGAGTTCGGCACTCAAGGCACTCTACGACAAAGACCGTGAGGAGGACGAACAGGAAGGCCGGTAAGGGCCGCTGGCAGCCCCGGCCCCTCATTGGGGCCGGGGAGCATCCCGTTGGGCATAAGACAGGCGCGGTCCTAGACTCGCCGCGAAAAATAACTTGCCTCAGCGAAAAATAAATTTGGTTTTCGGTGAGAAGTTTTGGTCACTTTCCTACTATAAGAAAAGCGGGTCTAGTGGCCACTGACGATATCGGGGGGCAATTCATGATCCCGCGGCCGCCGGACGTTCAGACTGTTGACCAAACGCCGATCCGATGACTATAATCCGTACAGACAAAACCGAACAGGACGGCCAGCGTTCTGGAATGGCGCTGGGAAGCCGGTACGCCGAGAAGCCCCAGTTCGATGGCACGGATCTGATCCGGTATACCGTCGAGTTCTGGCGATGGAAGGCGGGAGTGAACCTGTCGGAAGAGGAAGCAAAGAGCGCCATCGGGAATGCCTCGGGGTTCATCGACCTACTTCTGGGACTCGAAGCCTTAGAAGACCAGGGACCCGGTGCACAACTAGAAAAAAGAGCCGAGCCCTGTTGCACGGCGGACGGTCGGACTCCGGCAGCACATCGCAAAATCGCTAGCGCTGCCCAAGATGCATCCCAGGAGGCCAGTGAATGAGAAACCATGGAAGACGCGGGGAATCTGCGGAGACACCCCCTGCTGAAGCTATCGTCTATGCCCGAGTCTCATCGAAGGAGCAGGAAAAGGAGGGCTTCTCGATACCGGCCCAACTCAAGCTTCTAAGGGACTACGCCACAGAACATGGGCTCGTCATAAGACGCGAGTACACCGATGTCGAGACAGCCAAGCAGGCCGGACGAACCTCGTTCAACGACATGGTCGCGTTCTTCAAGAGCGCACTGCAGGCAGTGGATAACTCCTGTCGTGTGATCCTTGTCGAGAAGACCGACCGCCTGTACCGCAACCTCAAGGACTGGGTGACGCTCGACGAACTGCAGTTGGAGATACACTTCGTCAAAGAGAATGTCATACTCTCCCCTGACTCTCGTTCCACCGAGAAGTTTATGCATGGGATCAAAGTCCTGATGGCCAAGAACTACATAGACAACCTGTCCGAGGAGACCAAGAAAGGCATGGTCGAGAAGGCGGAGCAGGGTATCTGGCCTTCGTGTGCCCCCATCGGCTACATCAATGTCCGCTGCGGCGACAAGAGGTCCATTCAGCCGGATCCCGCAACCGCTCAGTTGGTCCGCACGCTGTTCGAGCTCTACGCCACCGGCAGGTACTCGCTTCTCGAGGTAACGAGAAAGATTCGCGAGGACGGTCTGGCATATCGAAAGAGCGGCAATCGAATCCAGAAGAGCCTCATCCACAAGATGCTGACCAACCCGCTGTATTACGGAGACATCTATTGGGCTGGCAAGCACTACAGTGGCACTCACGAGCCACTCGTGTCAAAAGACCTGTGGGATACGGTACAGGAGACGCTGGCCGAAAAGGGACGGCGAAAGACCAGACAGCAGAAGCACCAGTGGCTGTACCGAGGGCTGCTGCGGTGCGGCCATTGCGGCTGTGCCCTGACTCCCGAGGTCAAGAAGGCGAAGTACACCTACTATCACTGCACGGGTCATAAGGGCAGATGTCCCGAGAAATACGCCCGGGAGGAGGAGCTTACCCGCCAGTTTAGCGAAGCACTTCGGGCGATGAAGATGGATTCGGACGTCCTCGAATGGCTTAGGGTTGTACTCAAAGAGAGCCACAGGGATGAGAAGGAGCATCACAGCCAGGCGATCTCCACCTTTCAGCAGCAGTACACGAAGATTCAGGGACGGATAGACGCCATGTATGAAGACAAGCTGGATGGCACGATATCCCGGGAGATGTACGAGCGCAAGAGCGAGGAATGGACTCAGGAGCAACAAGATATCATGCGTCACATCGAGACGCATCAACGAGCAAACCGGGCGTACCTCGATAAGGGAGTCACAATTCTCGAACTGGCCGATGGAGCTGCCGCCCTGTTCGAACGGCAGGAATCCGGCGACAAGCGGAAGATACTAGATACGGTATTCTCGAACTCGATTTGGAAGGACGGAATGCTGCTGCCATCATACCGAAAACCGTTCGATCTGATCGTGGAAACGCAGAAGAACGCTGTTGATAACTACGGTGGGAAGTTCGATGAGGTGGCCAAAACTGAAATTTGGCTCCCCGGCGTGGACTCGAACCACGAACCCCCTGGTTAACAGCCAAGTGCTCTGCCAATTGAGCTACCGAGGAGCGTCGGACTGGCGACAGGCGTGACAGCCACGGCCTGTATGCGGTGTAGATTATACCACGGCGGGTGCGTCTTGTCTACATCCTGCCAAGAGGAATTTCGGCGGATTCGAGCCGGTTCTGCAGTAGCGACGACAACCAAGAGAGAGGCACGACCGCTGCGAGAGCCTGGCTTCGGCCTGTAGAAGGCGCGGCCACTGCAGCACACTGGCATCAGGCGTCACGAGGCAGGCCTCGGGGTCGGTCCGGTGCAGGCGCAGGAGGGTGATGCCGGCTATCATGCCGCGCAGATGAAATCACGCACCTCGACGCGTCCCATTCCACGCAGCCTCTCTCGGATCAGTTCCCTGGCTCCATCCGATCCCACGGCGGCGATTACGAGAGCATCACCATGCTCCGCAAGCTGCTCAGGCCAGATGACAGGCGCGCCTCGAAGCCGTCGCCCAATCTTGCGCGGATCGATATCCACCACAGCGACGGGCTGGACACCCTCCCGGACGAGGTGTTTGGTCAGCCGGCGCCCCGTCATTCCCGCGCCCCAAACGATGACAGGTCGGGCGCTCCTCTCTGCCAGTACCGCCAGGAAGCGAGCTTTGATGCGCATGAAGTTTTCGAGCGAGTAGCGCGAATCCGTGAACGTGAGTCTCCCGGGGGATTCGCGCCAGAAGAGGAGCGTACGCGGAACTTTGCCGAACCGCTTGCCCGCCGTGAAGAGCCGCAGCCAGAGGTCGTAGTCCTCCGGCCAGCCGACATCCGCATATCCACCGACCTCCCGCAAGTCGGACGCCCGCATCGCGACGCTCGGGTGCGCGAGAGGACTCTCTACAAAGATGTCGCGCACGATCTCGTCGTGATTCGTCAGAGAGTTCAGCCACTGTTCGTAACGGAGAAACCCGGCCCGGACCGCGCTCCTGGGAAACGAGCGGACGAGGCACCCGCACACGCTGATATCCGGGTTGTCGCACATGTACGCAACCTGGAGGCGAAGGCGCTCCCTGTGGCAGATGTCGTCCGCGTCCATACGGACGACGAGGTCGCCCCGGCATTCTTCGATCCCGGCATTGAGGGCGGGGACCAGTCCGGAGCGAGGCAGATGGATCGGCTTGAGACGAGGGTCCTGCTCGGCCATCTGATCCAGGATGTCCCCCGTGCGGTCGGTCGAGCCGTCGTCCACAGCAACGATCTGGAAGTCCGCGAACGTCTGGCGCAGGAGACTCGCGACGGCCAGATGGACGGTTCCGGCGGCATCACGGGCGGGCATCAGCACGGATACGAGCATCTCTACTCCCTCGGCCGAACGAAGAGGCAACGCGCGACAGCGACCTCCTCAACCGTGAAGCTCAGCCCGACACGATCTCGGGCGACCACCAGAGGCGCACCTCCCTCGGCAGGAACAACGTCGAGCGCCGATGCGTCCATCCACGGCGGAACGGCAATCCGTATACTGATGCCGCGGTTCGCGATGACGGTGAAACGGTCGAGAGCCGACCGGTGGCTCAGGTTGATCAGCACCAAGGCCATGCGATCTCCGCACAGGAGCCCGCTCGCAAGCACGTTCGGTGAGTCGCACGTGACGGATTCAGGTGGCGAGGGAGTGCCGGAAGCAATGAAGCCTCCAACGCGTTTCAACTCGGCGTGAAGACCGGTCATGGCATCCCAGAGCGCAGGAGTGCGGGCGCCCTCTCCGCCGCCTGTCGAGCCGGAGTGTATGTAGTGGATGACTCCGCTGGCGCCGCGTGCGATCATCAGGTAGCACTGCAGGCGCATCTCCTCGATGGTCGGAGCGCGACCGGAGCGCGCCGGTCCGAGGTTGAAGAACTGCGGCACCATGAAGAAGGGCCTCGGCTCCGTCGCCGCGCGGAAGCGGTCGAGTGTCTCGACCATGTCCTCCAGAAACGGCAGGCGCTTGACGGAGGACTCTCCGGCCTCGCTTCGGAGGTAGTTGCCCAGTGAGTACCTGTGAGTCGCCAGGACATCGGCGCTCTCGCCGTAGACGCGGTAGTTGTCCGGTCGGAATGTGTTGTCGAGCTGCACGAAAGTGTATCGGCCCGGATCGGTGACCTCGCAGAACTCGGCCCGCGAGGCGAGTTCCATTGCGGTGGCCCCGAGCTTGCGGCCGGCATAGTAGTCGGCCACGTCGGGCTCATCAACAAGGTGGTGGTAGAGCAGAGACGGCTTCCCTGACGCCGCAGCGAATGACGCGCGTGCGACCTCTTCATCGAAGATCGGCACATTCCCGCTGTCCCGGTTCACGAGAGGCTCCGCGATGTATTTCGAGCCGACGCTTACGCCTTGCTCGGCGCATAGATCGAGCGTATCGGCGTTGACGGCCCCGAAAGAGAGGTGATGGTCAATGCCGTGCGCGAGCCAGTCGGCCAGGTTGGGCGCGCTGGGCACGCCGTAAACTCCGATCAGAAACTCGGCCGGGATGGCGCGGACCTGGCAGGCGGTTGAACCGCCGTCCTGCGTTTCGACATCGAAAACGTGGAAGGAGTTCGCCGCCAGCGGCTCCGTCAGGGCCATGCGGGTGAAGGCAATGCCGCTGAAGCTCTCTGCGGGCCACGGCCTGCAGAGCCGACGTACGTCTTTCCCGTCCATTCGGACGCGCCGGAGGGCGAGGTCGTCACAACGCACGTAGACGTCCACGGTACGCAGATCAGCGCTGAACCGGACTGCCTGGAATCGAACGTGTTCAGGCCCACAGCGGATCGTCCTTCGCAGCTTGTCACCCGATGATCCAGCCAGTTCCACGGTGACAGGCTTGTCGGTCGGTGCGGCCAGTGTGATAGTAAGGTCGGCGATCTCTCCCGGGGAGATCGGGTTCGGGCGGCATCGGTACCAGAGGACGTCACCGACGTTCGCGCCGTCTCTGCCAAGGGACGAGCAATCCGTCCCGTTCACGACCGGAGGCATCAGCGACACCGGCTCAGCGCCCTGATTGACGAGGAAGAGATGCAGACTCGCATTCGAGTCACGGTAGAAAGCCCGCGAGATACTGAGTTCCGCTGAGACACAAAGACACGAGATATGCAGGAGCAGTGTCGCTGCGAGAAAGAGCTTCATTCCGAACCTCCAGACTGGTGACTGGCCTCAGAGGGACGCCCATCGAAGAAGCGGGCGATCTCATCACGGGTGAATGAGGGCAGATCGGCCGCCCCGGCGGGTGTTCGCATCCTGAGGCCGTGCTCGCGGGGCATCATGCGGCCGATGACGTTCGCGCGGATACCCGACTGGCCGAGAGCCTCCAGCAGGCGCGGGGTATCGGCCGCTGAGGCGGTCAGCAGCAGCGAACCGGACGCGATCAGGCCGAGCGGATCGAGCCCCAACTCCCGGCAGAGTGACTGAGTCTCCGGCAGTACCGGGATCGCCTCGCGATCGACCTCCAGCCCCAGGCCGGACGCCTCCGCTATCTCCATCAGCCCCGTCGCAAGTCCGCCCTCCGTCGGGTCGTGCATCGAGTTGACGTTGACCGCCTCGGTCGCGATTCGAGCATCCTTCACGACGCTGACCCCCGGCTCAAAGAGGAACCGCTTGCACCGGTCGAGAAACTCGTGCGTGAACCCCATCTGAAGCAGACGGTCTCCGGCCTCGCGCGCGAGAAGCGATGTACCTTCGACCGCGATCCCCTTGGTCACGAGGATGTCGTCCCCCACCCCCGATCCGCCTGCAGTCACGAGCCGCGCGCGGTCGGTCTCCCCGAGCATGCATCCGACGACGATCGGGCGGTCGAGGTCGTGCGTGATCTCCGTGTGGCCGCCGACGAGGGTGACGCCGAGGTCGCGGCAGGCGGAGGTGATCTGGTCGAAGATCGCCTCGACATCGGAAGGCTCGCAGGAGGTCGGCAGAAGGATCGTCGCCATGAACCACTTCGGGGCGGCGCCCATCGAGGCGATGTCGTTGGCGTTGATGTTGACGGCGTACCAGCCGATGAGGTCGGTGGCGAAGGTGATCGGGTCGGTCTTCGTGACGAGCAGGCGGTCGCCGAATTCGATCACGGCTGCGTCGAGGCCGATCCCGGGCCCGACGAGCACGCGCTCATCGAGCTCGACCTTCGAGAGCATCTGCGCCAGCAGGTTGTGCGGAAGCTTGCCGGTTTGCATGGAAAACCTAATGAGTAATCCGGACCGGGTTTCCCGTTACTCGTTACTCGTCATTCCCCTACTTCTCGGACGGGACGATGATGCCGCGCATGATCACATTCTGGCAGAGGACGAAGACCGTCAGCGTCGGGATCGCGGTCAGGACGAGCGCCGCGTACACGAGGAACTGAGGCGCCCAGATTTGCATCTGGTAGAGCCAGACCATCAGAGTCCACATCTTCGGGTTCTGCAGGACGAGGAACGCCCACATGAACGAACCGTATGCCATCGTAAACGTTCCGAGCGCGATGACCGCGAGCACCGGCTTCGAGAGCTGGATCGTGATCGTCCAGTACATCTGCATCTCGGTCGCGCCGTCGAGCATGGCGGCTTCGTACAACTCCGTCGGCAGGCTGTCGAAGAATCCCTTGAGCAGGAATACCGAGTACCCGCTAGCCAGCGCCGGGAGGATGATCGCCCAGTATGTGCCGAGCAGATGGAGGTCCTTGATAAGCAGGAAGCTCGGTATCGCCGAGACCTCCGCGGGGAACGCCATCGTCGCCAGCAGGAAGAGCAGGATCTTGTAGGTCGAGCGCAGGTTGAACCGAGAGAGCGCGTAGGCGCAGAGCGGGTTGACGATGAGCACGGCGGCGACCATGCCGATGCAGAGGATCGCGGTGTTCATGAGAGCTCGTCCGTGAAGGGCGATATATTCGAGCACCTCGCGATAGTTGCGGGCTATGAACTCGCGGCGTATCGGGCTGCGGTTCTCGCGGAGTTCGAGCAGATCGTTCTCGGCATAGGGAGGGGCGACCTGCCCGAAGGAGGTGATCTTCAGTCCGAGTGACTCATTCATGCGCTGAACGGTACCGTACTTTTCGGCCAGTTGCTGACGGAAGAGGACGTCGGCGCTCCGCAGTTCAACCATGCCGATCGGCACGGCGCTCTCCAGGAACTCGATCCAGTCGACGAGAGCCATGCCGCCGATGGGAGCCTTGGTGGACATCCGAACCTCGCCGAAGGAGGCGATCGCCGACTTGTATGCGCGATTGTACGCGGCGACACTAGCGTACTTGCGCTTGATGAACGCATCGTAAGCGGCGGTCGCGGCGACATCGATGTGTATGAAGTGAACCGGGCACTCCGTGCGTATGTACTCCTCCCATATCGAAGCGAACGGACCATCGGGCATCCTGGCCGGGAGACGGACGTCGGCGCGGCTCCTGCACTTCAGACCGAGCGCCTTGTTGATTGCATCGAGGTTGCCGTACTTCAGCCGGAGGTAGTCCTGGAACAGGCCGTCCACCGACACGGTCCGAAGATAACGAACGGGCCGCGCGGCCTTGAACTTGAGGAAGTCCTGGTACTTGAGCGTCTGGTCGGGACTGAAATTGCGCATGGTCCAGTCCTCGATCGGCAGGCCGGGCTCGAGCCAGGTCTCATTGGTCTCCCGATAGACCTTATTGAGCTCGTCCAGATCACCCTTGAACTTCCGGCGCAGGAACGCCCGATAGTCAATCACCGTCTCAGGGGTTATCCTGGTCAGCGATCCCGAGTGCGCCAGCATCAGATAGTCGAGTGGGAGTTTGCGGACGAACTTGCGCCACTCGGCGACGAACTCGCGGTTCACCGCGGCGGGCGGCTCGATCGTCTCGAACGTGGGGTAGTCGGTCCCGAAGTGGATGTCGTACTTGACGATATCCTCGTCGTACTTGGCCTCGATGTACTTGAGGTAGAGGCTCGCATCGTTGTAGAAGTAGCGTGGGACGACCCGGAACTCATTCTGGTCGACTTGGCTGGTGAACGAGGTCGAGACCATGAGCAGGAACGGGTAGACCATCGTCACCGCGCCGACTGTGAGTATGATATATAGTGCGGCGATGAGCGCGCGCACCTTCTTCTGCTTTCGACCGATGATGCTGATGATGGGCATGAGCGTTCCGGACAGGTGCCGCGGCGCACTAGATGCTGCCGGCCAGAGCCTCTCGCTGAATCTCGAAAAGCTGCTTGATGCCGACTTCGGCGAGGTCGAGCAACTTGTTGAACTGCTGGCGGCTGAACGGCATGCCCTCGGCGGTGCCCTGAATCTCGACGAACTTGCCCGCGCCGGTCATGGCGACGTTCATGTCCACCGCCGCGCAGGAGTCCTCCGAATACTTGAGGTCGAGCATTGACTCACCAGAGACCACGCCGACGCTGACGGCCGCGAGCATGTCGAGCATGACGTTCTTTCGAAGTAATCCCTGCTTCTTGAGCCAGTCCGTCGCCTCTACCAGCGCGACATATGCGCCGGTCATCGAGGCAGTCCGCGTGCCTCCATCGGCCTGAATGACGTCGCAGTCCATCCAGATCGTCCGCTCGCCGAGCGCCTTCAGATCCACGACGGAGCGGAGGGAACGCCCGACGAGCCGCTGTATCTCCATCGTGCGGCCACCGAGCTGTCCCCGCGTAGCCTCGCGCTGGTTTCGCGTGAGACAGGAGCGAGGGATCATGCCGTACTCCGCCGTGACCCAACCAGTGCCGGAACCTTTCAGGAACGGCGGCACCTTCTCCTCGACCGAGGCCGTGCATATCACGCGGGTGTCGCCTACCTCGATGAGGCACGATCCCTCGGCGTACTTGATGTATCCCCGGGTGATGCTTACGGGGCGGATCTGGTCGTTTGTTCGACCGTCTTCTCTGGCCATGACTCAATTGCTCCCAAATCTATGCCCCACCTGACCTGTTCGACCAGATCAAGCGGCCTGCCCAGAAACTCGCCGCCCAGCGCGGCGAACTGGTCTGGCCTGGCAGTGGTGAAGTAACGATGAACCGACTCGATGTGCGTTGGATTCAGCATCCCGCCTACGGAGAGTATCCTCTCGGCCTCGATGACAGTCTCCTCCGCGGGATCTATAACAGTGAAATCCGGCCCGAGCCGCTCGCCGATCGCGCCGGCCAGGAACGGATAGTGGGTGCAGCCCAAAACAACGGTCCGATGCCCGCCCCGTATCAGCGGCTCGAGGTATTCCGCGACGGCCTCGCGGGCTTCCGACGAATCCGCCCTGCCTGACTCGACGATCGGCACGAATCGAGGGCACGCCTGCTCCAGAACATCGGCATCGGCGATCAGTTCCGAGAGCGCATGAGTATAGGCACGGGTGTTGACCGTTCCCTGCGTCGCCAGCACACCGATTCGTCCGCCGCGCGACGCCCTCGCGGCCGCCCGAGCTCCCGCCTCGATGACGCCGAGCACCGGAACATCGGGGAACATCTCACGCGCGGGCCGAAGCGCCACCGCCGAGGACATGTTGCAGGCCATGATAACCATTTTGGCGCCGCAACGCTCAATGAGAAAGCGCGTGATGCCAAGCGCGAAGCTCCGGATCTCCTCCGCCGGTCGGTCACCGTACGGCACATGAACCTCATCGCCCACGTAGGCGATATGTTCCTGCGGGAGTCTTTCGGATACCTCTCCGGCGACGGTCAGTCCGCCCACGCCGGAGTCGAAGATGCCGATAGGCGCGTCAGTTTTCAATATGCACTCCACATGAAAGACGGTAGGCCGAAACGCGCAGTATCCCGGACTCAGCAGCCTGCGGCCTGCAGTCGCCGTCTTGTCTTACTGCTCCACGTCAAACTCAGAGCCGAGTCCGCGCACATCGAGCGGTTCTGAGAGGTCGGCGTGGCCCAGAGTGTCCAACGGCCGGCCCTCTACGAGAAGCCGGGCGGTCTTGACCTCGCCGAACTGGCGCAGAGTCCTCGTTATGACTGCAAGGAGCAGGGCCTCACCCTCGGAGCCACCCTTGAAGTTGTCTCGAAACTCCCTGCTGAAGTCAACCTCCGCAACGCCGTCCTTTACTTCGACGCCGAGGAGCCGCGTACCCTTCGGTATAGGATTCGTCGAGTCCGGCTTACCTACCTGCCCGATGAGCTCCTTCAGCGCCGCTTCGATCGGATCGCCGGAGACGAGGGCGGTCTTCTCACGAAGACGAGGTTGATTGTTCTCGACGACAACGCGGTAAACCGTGACCTCCCGCGTCTTCTCGGAGTCTTCCTTCGTCGGGACCGGCTTTTCGACGGTCGTCCCAGTAGGAACGACGGAGTTCTGCCGGGCGAGATACATGCCCAGGACTACGCACAGCCCGACCAAGACGATCAGAGCGGCAATCAGAAGAGGCCCGTTCTTCATCTCACACGTCCTTTCGGCACGATGGACTCGTCGGGAGCGGACTCCGCGTCACGCTCGGCATGCTCCTGCACCATTCCGGCGACTTCCGAAGCCGGTTCGGAAACGCTTGTGGACATTCGACTCTCGGGCGGATTCTCCTCCGCCACTTCGGCCTTGACAGGCTGCCAGGACGCGGACCGGGGATTGCCCTCGACGTATACGCGGAAGCCGCGAACGATCGCCTCAGCGACCTTCTGCTGGAAAGCGGAGTCGCGGGCGCACGCAGCATCGCCCGGATGGTCAATGAACGCCACCTCGATCAGCGCCGCAGGCATCGCAGCCCCTCGGAGAACGCCGAAACCGGACCCTGGGTATCGCTGATAATCGGACTTCACCTTGCGGTCAGGGAGTTTGGCAGCGGCGACGACCTCAGACTGAATGCACTGAGCCAGGACCCGGCCACTGGTGTCACTGCCGTGGTAGAAAGTCTCGGTGCCCGAAACCTTGTTCACGCTGCCCATCGCGTTATGATGGATACTCAAGAACAGGTCAACGGAGTGCCGATTGGCGAACAGCGGGCGGTCTCTCAACGGGACCGTGATGTCCGACTTGCGCGTCATGAGCACAACCGCGCCGGCATCCTTGAGCAGACGCTCGACGCGAAGGGCGACGGCGAGGTTCATATCCTTCTCCCGACATCCGTTGGCCTGAGCGCCGGTCTCGCTTCCGCCGTGACCGGGGTCTATGGCGATCGTCTTGCCGGCAAGCAGGCCCCCCGCGTTCTTCGGCAGTTCGAGCAAGACCCGGAGTCTCCCCTCATCATTCTGCTCGACCTCAAACGCCACGGGTCTTGTGAGATCGAGCACGATCCGCACCGTGGCATCGTTAAACTGGCTGGTCCGGAATCCTGTAGAGATCGCATGCTTGAGATCCCGATCCTCCGGCTTGTCGGCCAGCTCCGCGTTCGACAGGTCAATGATGAAGCGGTCGGGGGCTCTCAGCATATAGGTCAGATAACTGACCGGCCTGTCGGCGGCGATAGTGATCTCTATGAGCTTCGACCCTCGATCTCGATACTCGACGCCGCTGATCCGGGCAGGTGGCGGAGGTGGAGGAGGCGGAGCCGGCTCAACGGGCTTCTCGGACGCTGTGTCTGCCTGAGGCGGGTTGACTGCACGCGGCGTCGAAGGAGTCTCCTTGATCGGCGGCGAGATCGAGATGACGACCTCTGCGGCGCGCGCGGGGCTGACTCGGCGGGCGGCGGCGGAAATCGGGAGATCGAGCACTACCCGGGCGGTCTCGCCATCGTCCTTCATCGCGATTCTGAGCGGGATCTTCGTACTGTTCTCCACCTTGTCGCGAGAGCCGCCGAGCACCTGAAGCCCCGGAACGTCCAGTATGAGCTTCTTCTCGGCGCGCGTCCACGTCGTGTCAACCAGTACCGGCGCGACCGGATACGACGCCTTGAGCCTGAGGCGCGAGCCGTCGAACTCGACACTCTCCAGCCTCGCCCTGATGCTGAGCGAGGCTTTGTCCCTGTCCCACTGCAGGACGGCGCCCAAGTCGTCGGCGACGGCTCGGATAGGCAGCATCGTGTGCCCGTCAACGACCCGAGCCTGGCAGGTGAACTTGTGCCCGGATGCGGACTTGATCTCCAGCTTCTGCTCGTCGTCATTCGGTTCGCCGATCTTCCTCGAGGATGCACCGATCGCATTGAGAACATCCGGCGATACGTGCAGTTCGTTGTTGACAAGCGATGCTGCTACTCCCAGAGCAACGGGTTTCGCGCCGACTATGACGGAGATCGGCGCGGAGAAGGTCGGCGCGGCTCCGAGAAGCAGAGACACCGCTGCGGCAAGTACAATCTTAGAGCTTCCATGCATGTCATCACCCTGTGGACCGTGTCAAGGGTCCCCGGCAGCGGAGGCGGGCTCAGGGGAAGTGCGCGAGTCCGCTATCGTCGCCGGGGATACCGTCTAAGGACGAGTTTGGACACAGTGTACCATAAAGCATATTCCATTTCCATGCCGGTTGCGGGCAACAATACCAGCCGCAGATCCGTCGGCCACTCATGCGAAGCAGGAATCGGGCGCGCGTTCCTCAAACCTCTCCATTGGCACGAAGCCGGCGCGAGGCCGGTCGGGCCGAATCGGATTCGGAGGGCGCTCGCATGAAGAGACTGTTCGCGACAAAACCCCTGAGCCTGCTGCTGAGAGAAGCTGAGGGCGAGAATCGCCTGCGGCGGATTCTCGGCCCGGTCCAACTCACGAGCCTGGGAGTCGGATGCATCATCGGCACGGGCATCTTCGTATTGACGGGAGTCGCCGCGCACGACAAGGCAGGCCCGGCGCTGATGCTCTCGTTCCTCGTCGCCGGGATCGCGTGCATATTCGCCGCGCTGTGCTACGCGGAGTTTGCCTCGATGGTGCCGGTTGCGGGATCGGCTTTCACATATGCATACGCCACTCTCGGCGAACTGTTCGCATGGATCATCGGGTGGGATTTGGTGCTGGAGTACACCGTCGCGTCGGCGGCGGTCGCGCACGGCTGGTCGAAGTACTTCCAGGACTTCATCGGCATCTTCGGCCTTGAGGTGCCGAAGATGCTGGGCAATACGCCGTTCGACATCGGGGCGAAGGGGGCACTCATGTCCACCGGAAGCCTGATGGACCTGCCGGCGATCGTCATCGCGGCGGCGGTCACAATGATCCTCGTGAAGGGAATCAAGGAGAGCGCCAGCTTCAACGCGGCGATGGTGATAGTCAAGGTGGCGGTGGTGCTCTTCGTGATCGCGGTAGGAGCGTTCTACGTTGACCCTCGAAACTGGCGCGACTTCGCACCATTCGGTTACAGCGGAATCAGCCTGTTCGGGAAGACGATTCTCGGCCAGACGGCCCCGGACGGAGCGCCGCTCGGCATGCTCGCCGGCGCGGCGATCATGTTCTTCGCCTACATCGGTTTCGATTCGGTCTCGACTCATGCCGAAGAGGCAAAGAACCCTCAGCGTGATGTGCCGATCGGGATTATCGCTTCGCTGTTGATCTGCACGGTGCTCTACATCGCGGTCACGGCGGTCCTGACCGGCATGGTCCACTACGACAAGATCAATATCGAGGCCCCGGTCTCCAACGCATTCGCTCAGGTCGGCCTGACCTGGGCACAGTTCCTGATCTCACTCGGGGCGATCGCGGGGATAACTTCGGTGTTGCTGGTTCTGATGCTGAGCCAGCCGAGAGTACTGCTGGCGATCGCGCGCGACGGACTGCTCCCGGAGAAGTTCTTCGGCGCGGTCCACGAGCGATTCAGGACTCCCTGGAAGTCAACGATCCTCACAGGCATCATCGTGGGACTCGGCGCGGCGCTGATTCCCCTAAGGATACTGGCCGAGCTGGTGAACATCGGTACGCTGCTCGCGTTCGTCATCGTCTGCCTGGCGGTGCTGGTCATGCGCCGAACGAACCCGCAGGCGAACCGCCCGTTCCGATGCCCGTGGGTGCCGACGATCCCGATACTCGGCATAGTGATGTGCCTGATGTTGATGTTCGCGCTGCCGTCTGAGAACTGGTGGCGGCTCGGCATCTGGATGGGCATCGGGATGCTGATATACTTCTTCTACGGCAGAAAGCACAGCGTCATGCGGCGGATACACGAGGAGACGAAGAACTCCTGAGACCTGATGATGAGTTCGACAGATCAGTCAGGCTCAGGCTTCAGCAGCCCGACGTCAGAACCTGCGGATGCTCTCGGCGACCTCGGACGTGATCAGCAGACTCTTGACGTCGCCGGAGTCGAAGGCCACCTTTAGGATCGGGAGGACCTCGCGGAAGGCGTCGAGCGTCGCGTCAATGTGCTCGGACTTGTGCGAGTAGTTGATGAAGTTCAGGCCGCCGCGCCGGATCAGCACTCCCCTCTTAGCCATCTCCTGGAGCAGAAGCGTCATCAGGTCCTGGTTGACCTCGGGCGCATAGCCGAACGCGAACGACGACATCACCGGCCAGCCACGGAATGTTAGCGCAAGTCCGACCTCCGCCGCGATCCGGTTCGCCCCGGACATCAGCCGCTCGCCCATCGCCCAGAGGTGGGGAATGACATCCTTCTGGCGATACTCCCTCAGGCACGCGACGACCGCCGCGAGTGAGAGCGCGTCGCCCCCGTAGGTCGAGGAGATCACCAACTCGCCAGCGACCTTCATTATCTCCCGCTTGCCCGCGACCGCCGCCAGCGGAAGGCCGTTCGAGATTCCCTTGGCGAAGACCGCGATGTCGGGGATGACTCCGAAATGCTCCTGCGCGCCGCCGAGCGACACGCGGAAGCCCGAGACGATCTCGTCGTAGATCAGCGGGACCCGGTGCTTGTCGGCCAGTTCCCTTGCCCACCGGAGGAACTCGCCCGAGTCGGTGGCCGCGTAAGTTACGGGCTCGAGGATAATCCCCGCGACCTCGCCCTTGTTCCGCTCCAGGACCGCTTCGAGGCAGTTGTCGCCCTCGAACGCGCCGAACCCGAACGAGGCGATAGACCCCCTCATGCACTTCGGGACGCCCCGGTCGGCGGGCGGGTTGTTCGCGGCGGCCCAGGTGTCGAGCCAGCCGTGATACCCCTGGCTGACGATGAGGTCTTTGTCGGTGTACCCGCGCGCGATGCGAGCGGCGGCGGCAGTCGCCTCGGCGCCGGTCTTGAGGAATCTGACCATCTCGGCGCAGGGGACGCATCCGATGATCGCCCTCGCGGCCTCGACCTCGAGCGGGCTGAGCATCGGGTAGATCGAGCCCTTCGCCAGTTGCTCGCGGACGGCCTCGTCTACGGCGGGATAGCAGTACCCGAGGGTTATCGGCCCGAGCCCGTTCACGAAGTCAATGTACTCTTTGCCGTCAACGTCCCAGACGCGACATCCCTCGGCGCGCTCGATGTAGATCGGCATCGCGCCGAGTGCGAAGGCGGTCGCGCGCTTGCTCATCGTCTGGCTCCCGCCGGGGATGATCTCGATGGCTTCGTGGTAGAGATGCATTGACTTCGTCAGGTTCAGGTTGTTCACTATCTGCTCCACAGTGCGGCAGGGGCGAGGCATTGGCTCTCGAATGCGAGACACCGCTCGGCATCCGCGGCCAATGCTTCGGCCCTATTTCGGGCCTTTGATGCCGAGGGAGAGGTTGACCGCTTGGGCGATGCTCGAGGGGTGCTCGACCGTCAGCTCGCGGGCGGGTTTGTCCGCGCTCGGACGCCACTTCGCCTCGACTACGTAGGGCGGCTGAAGCTTCGGCAGGCCGATCTCCCTCTTGCCGGTGACCGCACGAAGCGCACCCTCGTAGATCATCCGGCGCGCCTTATCTGGTGAGAAATGGACGGCCGCCTTGTTTCGAAGCCGATACTCCTCGGCGGTGCACTCTTCGCCCTTGCCGGGGGTCGTGCCGTACTTCACCGCGACCGTTTCGATGCCGGGGAAGAGCGCCTCGGCCTCCTCGGTGAACGCCATGTCCCCCGAGCCGAAGATCGGCTTCACGCCGAGTTCGATCGCGCAGAAGGCGAACTCCCCGAACTCGCCGACCGAAATGCCGTTGATCGAGTAGTCGAGCATGCCGAAGTTCTGAGTGTGCGCGAGATGGGCATACTCGGTCCCGGCCTTCGCGTGCTGGCCGATCCAGGCAACGGCGTCGTACGACGCGTCGAGTTCGAGCGGGAAGCCCACCGGCCAGCCGCGCATTAGCATGACTCGCGGATCGAGAAGCGAGGCGTTGATCGCCCCCGGACCGTGCCCGTCGGCGACGACGATCTCCGCGGCCCCACCGTCGAGAAAGCCCCGGACGGCGGCATTCACTTCCTCCGTCAGCAGGCTCTTTGCGGTCTCGTAGTAGCGGCCGTCACACGAGCACCAGTTGTCGGAGTCTATGACGCCCGCAACTCCCTCCAGATCGGTCATGACGTATATCTTCACGGTCTGCCTCCATTCCCGCACTGAGCTTAGGGCAATCGGCGGCTCTTTGTCAACAAGCCGCCCGAGCGTGATATAATGGCGGCACTTCAGCCAGGCTCAGGAGGTATCATGCGAATGTTGTTATTGCTGACGACACTGCTCATCGTCTGCGCGGCCCCGGCCCTCGCGGGATGGACTCAGGACAAGTTCGAGATCGGCGCGTGGCGGACGCCCTCCGCCGAGTTCTCGACCGACGACGTATATGCGCGGATGTCTTCCGCCGGGTTTACAATGCTGATCGGTCCGCCCCCCGAGCCGGGCGGGAATATAGACGTGAACCTGAGGTGCCTCAACCTCTGTCAGAAGTACGGGATGCGTCTGCTGGTCAAGGATGTGCGGATACACCCGGACCCTCAGACGGACGCCGACAGGAACGCTCTCGACGCGATGGTCGGCGACTACGCGGGCCATCCCGCACTCTACGGCTACTACATCAAGGATGAGCCGACGCCCGCCGCGTATAGGCTGCTCGTCGAGGCGCACACGTATCTCAAGCAGAAGGACCCGAAGCACCTGCCGTACATCAACCTCTTCCCGAACTACGGCGGCCCGCATCAGATCGAGTTCGCGGACTATGACGGCTACGTCGCCGACTTCGTCAAGACGGTCAAGCCGCTGATGCTGAGCTACGATCACTACTCGTTCCTGAGAGATGGCAGAAACAGGGACAACTGGTTCGCCAACCTGGAGGTCGTCCGGCGCGACTCCCTCAGTGCGGGCATCCCCATGTGGGTGATCATCCAGGCACTGGAGGACGCGACGAGGTACCGCCCGCCGACGCTCAACCAGATGTACTGGCAGGTGAACACATCGCTCGCCCACGGGGCGAAGTCAATCTGGTACTTCCCGTACTGGTCGGCCGGCGAGGTAAACAAGCCGGAAGAGTGGCACTACCTCGGAGTCGTCATGCCCGACGGGAAGCCGGGGCCTCAGTACGAGGCGGCGTGCGAGATCAATCCGAAGCTGAAGCGGCTCGGCCCGACGCTCATGGGATTGAAGTCGGTGTCGGTGGTCCACATGGGCGAGGTTCCGCTCCGAGCGAAGGGGTTCAGACCGGACGACCTGATCGCGGATGCCTCGGGCGGCCGGATCGTGATCGGGCGGTTCAAGGACAAGCTCGGCGAGCCGGTGCTGATGCTGGTCAACCGCGACTGGGACGATCCGGGGAAGGTGCGCCTTACACTGAAGCAGGGCTCGGGAGTCGAGGAGATAGGTCGGCTGGGACCGGGCAAGCCGTTCGGGCCGGTGCGGTTCGACGCCCAGTCGAAGGAGCTATCCGTGACCCTTGCGCCGGGAGAGGCGCGGATCATCGGGATACGAGACTGATTCGCCCGTGTCGGGACGCAGGAATCAGGCTAACCGCCCCGTCTTAGGATGAGACCGCCGAGGACGATCAGGCCGCTCCCCAGCGCGAGGAGGCTCGACGGCTCCGGGATGACGTTGTGCCACATGACAGCCTCGACCCTGCCGGTCGCCGTGACGAAGGCATATCCCGCAACCCAGACATCGTTGCCCGAGACCTCGATAGCACTGGCGTACGACTTCGAATAGGCCGATCCAAGCACACTGTGAAGGTCAACCCAGCTCGATGCCGATCCGCTCCAGAGGCTCGCCCGGTCTACATAGCCAATGGTGGCGTGTCCTACCTGCAACCCGTGCGATACGCCCTGCGCCTCGGATGCGCTGCTGCCGATAGGATTGAGATCCACAAAACTCG
>JAGONM010000032.1 GCA_017993055.1 Armatimonadota bacterium | reverse complement strand
CCGTTTCTTACCGCACATGCCTTCGCTACATGAGCGCATATTGAGCACGGATGTCCGCGCCGGATTCGAACCGGCGGCCTCATGCTCCCAAAGCATGCGCGCTGCCAGCTGCGCTACACCCCGGCGACACACTGATTATAGCAGTTCGATAAACATGGTTCAAGGCGCGGCAGATCTGTGGGAGAGGTAGTCCTCGAGGATGCACCTGGCCTTCTGCATCGCCTTCGCGCGGTGGCTGATGCGGTTCTTGATGTCGGAGGGGACTTCGGCCATCGTTTGGCCTGCTTCGGGGATGAAGAAGACGGGGTCGTAGCCGAAACCGCCCCCTCCAGCGGGTTCGCGCGCAATCACGCCCTCGCATGAACCCTCGACGATGACCGTCTCCCGGCCGGGAGCGGCGACCGCGACGGCCGCGCGGAAGCGGGCGGTGCGCCGCTCGTCGGGCACGCCTTCGAGGAGTTCGAGGATGCGGAGGTACTTATCGCGGTCGGCCGCCCCCGGGCCACCGAACCGATTCGACCGGACTCCCGGCTCGCCGCCGAGCGCGTCCACCTCCAGGCCGGAGTCGTCGGCAACGACAAGCATGCCGGTGATGCGCGAGACCTCCTCAGCCTTGATTCGCGCGTTCTCGGCGAACGTCGCGCCGGTCTCCTCTATTCCCGGGATGTCCGGGAAATCGCCCAGGGAGAGGACGTTCACGTCCATGTCGGCGAGGAGCGCCCTCAACTCCCCCACCTTGCCGGGATTCCTTGTCGCCAGAACTATATCCACAGGCGCATTAACCTCACGCTCCGGCCGTCTTGAACTGCAGGCGAGAGAGAATCCTCAACTGGAATACGGTGAATCCGACGACGAGCGAGCCGAGCAGCCACGCCATCGCGACCGCGTAGCCGAACTTCAGGTACAGGAACGCGTTGTACCAGATCTCGAGCCCGGCGACGTGCGTGGCGAACATCGGTCCGCCGCCCGTCATGACGAATATGAAGTCGAACGACCGGAACGCGGCGATGAACGCGCCGACGAAGTTGATGATGATCAGCGGCCGCAGGTACGGGATGGTGATGTGCCAGACCTTGCTCAGCACCCCCGCGCCATCCAGGTCGGCCGCCTCGTAGACGTCCTCAGGGACGCTCTTCAGCGCGGCGAGGTAGATGATGCATCCCGGGCCGACGTGCGCCCAGATGATCGGCAGGATGACGCAGAGCATCGCCAGCTTAGGGTCCTGCAGCCAGGTCTGTGTGCTGAAGACGGGTATCTGGGCCGGTAAATGCAGCCACGCCAACGCCGAGTTGATGTTGCCGAGCACCGACTCGTTGAAACTCGTAAGCAGCTTGTTGAGCAGGCCGGCCGGACTGGGGTTGTAGAAGAACTTCCACAGGAACATGATGACCAGCCCGGTGGTGACCGCCGGAAGGTAGTAGAGCGTGCGGTAGAGCACCTTGCCTCTCGGGATTTCGTGCAGCATCAGCGCCAAAATGATCGGGCCGCAGAAACCCAGACCGAGGTTGAGCAGCATGAATATGAAGCTGTTCATGAACGACTTCCAGACCTGCGGCGTGAAGAGCACCTCGCTGAAGTTGTCGAGCCCGACCCACGTGGTGCCGGCGACGATCTTGTAGTCCTGAAAGGCCATGAGCGATCCGCGCGCCAGCGGGTAGTAGGCCCAGATCGCTACGGAGATCAGCGCCGGGGCCATGAGCAGGAACGGCACGATCACCTTACGCCAGACGATGGGCTTCTTTATGCGGTCGAGCTTCTTGTCGTAGCCGGACTCGTAGTCGCGGGTGAAGCTCCTGATCACGGACCGGAAGACCAGGAAGAAGATGACCATCAGAGCGATGACTACCGCGAGCGCGACTCGGCGGCGGAACTCGAGGACGTTGGGGTCTATGACGCCCATCAGCTTCTCGTTGCAGTGGGCGACGGCCTTGTCGAGTTCCCGCTTGTGGTTCAGGTCGTCCTTGAGCCACGCGGCGTCAAGCGGCGGGGTCATCTCGGAATAGATGTTCTCGCAGTTGCGGCCGTAAGGCTCGGGGCGGCCGGAGCGGAGCGCCTCCTCGAGCGTCTCGGCCCAGCCCCTGGGGACCTGGCGCAGGTACTGAGTGTACCCGTACTTCACCAGGTACTTCGGCGCGATGAACTTGCCGAACCCCGACTCGGCGTAGACCTTGCAGCGGATACGGATCGCCTCGTCGCTAGCCCAGAACTTGATGTACTCCCAGGCGGCGTCGCGGATGCGCTTGTCCTTGCACTGGGAGTTGATGCCCATCATGGCGCAGTTCAGCTCGTTGCCCCGGACGCCGGTCGGCCCCATAGGCATTGGGGCGACGCCGATCAGGTTCGGGTTCACGCTCGACATCATCTGGTCGTTCATGTAGCCGAAGACCATGCCGATCTTGCCGAGCGCCCAGAGCTTCGAGTAGTCGGTGTCTCGATAGGCGACACCGCGGTAGGTCTTGCCGTTGCGAGTCCACTTCTGGCGGCCGAGCTTCTGGTAGAACTTCAGCGCGGTGACGGCCGCCTCGTCGTTGAAGACGGCCTTCCAGTTGCCGTCCTTGTCTTGCGCAACGGCATCGCCGCCGGCGGACCAGAGAAAGTCTATGAACCACCACGATGCGTGGGGACCGGCGAAGACGGCCATCCCGTACTGGCCCTTCTCGGGGATGGTGAGCCTCTGCGCGTACTCATAGAGCTCGTCCCAGTTCCTGGGCGGATGCTCCGGATCGAGACCGGCCTCGCGGAAGAGGTCCTTGCGGTACTGGAGCGTCATGACGTAGGTCTGATACGGGATCGCCCAAACGTGCCCCTCGCGCTTGATGACCGGCCAGACCGGTTCGTAGATGTACTGCGAGATGTCCTCTTCCTTCGCCCACTTGTCGACATACTCATCGAGCGGATAGAGGAACTTCTGCTGGATGTAGCTGTCCGATATGCGGAAGTTGACGTAGAGGACGTCGGGCGCGACTCCGCCGGCCATGGCAAGGAGCGGGCCGACCTCCATATCGAGCCCGGCGGCGGTGATCCCCTGGAACCCTTCGAGCTTGATCTCGGGATGGAGCTGCATGAACCGCTCGACGATCGCCCAGTTCGCCTTGTCCGGCACGCTTCGGGCTTCCTTGAGCGGGAGCTTGTACACCTTGAGGGTGAGCTGTTCCTGCTCGGCGGCGAAAGCGCCGGTCACGACCAGCAGACACACCGATATCAGGGTTAGCAGCTTTGCTATTCGGGGCACACCTTCACCTGCAAGAGGGGGTTGGTCGGGGCCGTCGAACATGTCCTATCGGTCACATCGGTCCCATGGGACCTATGAGACATATGGGACAACCCCGCACGCAAACTCAGCCTAGTACTTCAACAGAACCCCTAGGGTTTCCTTCGGGCGGTCGAGGATCTGCTCGTAGGCATCGGCTGCCTGCTCGACGGGGAGCTCGTGACTGACGAGATCGTCCACCCGCACGCGCTTCTCGGAGATCATGCGTATGAACTCACGGAGGTTACGCCCCTCCGACCAGCGCACGTAGGGATACGGCAGATCGACGCCATCGTGCTCGTAGGAGGCATCGTATCGCCCCGGACCGGCGGCGCGGGAGATGACGAACTCGGCCTCCTTGGCGAAGAACTTCGTGCGGTCTACCTCCATCTTCGTGACGCCGACCATGACGATCCGCCCGCCGAAGCGGATCATGTCGAGCGCCTGGGTGATCGGCTCGGCGGAGTCGGTGGCGGCGACGATCAGCACGGCATCGGCGCCATGACCATCCGAGGCACTCTTCACGGCGGAGACGACATCCTCGGCGGCATTGATGGTCGTGATCCCGGCGCTCGCGGCGAGCGTCAGGCGGTCATCAAGGAAGTCGCTGGCGATGGTGCGATACCCTACGGCCTGGCAGATGCGGGCGATGATCTGGCCGAGCACCCCAAGGCCGGTGACGACCGACACCTCGCCGAGCGTCAGGTTCGCGCGCCGGACGGCCTGCATCGCGATCCCCCCGAGGCCGGTGAACGCCGCGTCCTGAAGTGTCACGTTCTCTGACAGCTTGACGGCAAGGTTTCGGCCGATGAAGCACGTCCCAGCGTGCCCGCCGAACGCGGATGGAGCCCCGTAGTTCCCCACCCTGTCGCCGACCGCGAACTCGCCCGCGACGTTCTTGCCGACCGCGATCACCGTGCCGGAGTTCGTATACCCGGTGGCGGAGTCTGCCCGCTCAGGATTCGGATCCTTGCGCCGGGCACGGATGCCCATGGTCTCGGTGCCCGTGCTGACGACCGAGTATGCGGTATCCACCAGCACGCCGTTGTCGTCGAGCGCGGGGGGATCGACCTCCCGGATGACGATGTCGCCCCTGCCGTCAATGAATACTTGTTTCATATTTCGCCTCGTATCCCTACAACCGTCAGTCCTGAGTGCGCCGGTGAATGACGGCGTGTATCGAAGGACGCTCTTGTGGCACTCCCCAGGCCGTCTCTCGATACACGCTCCAGAGAGCGTACTCGAGACTGGACGGTTCTAACCGCGGAACAGCACAACCGACCTCCTAGAGTAGCCACTCTGGTGGCATAACGAGAGGCTAACCACACCCATCGCCGTCTGGAGACGCATCCCGCAAGGTATATGTCCTACAGCTTGATCGCCCTGCCCTCGCGGGAGGACTTGTATGCCGCCAGGACCGCGGCGAAAGATGCGATCGCGTCCTCGGCGGTGATCGGCGGGACGGCGTCGTTCAGGATCGCGTCGGCGAACGCCTCGATCTCCGCGCAGTAGGTGTTCACCGGGTCGGGGGTCACGACTCGGACCGCCATCCCGCTCGCGTCGCGGGTCTGCGCGGCCTCGTAGCCCTTGTCCTCGGCCGAGGAGTAGACCGTGAAGCTGCCCTCCGAGCCCTGGCCGATTGTCCCCTTCGCCAGGATGCATCCCTTGGTGCCGTAGATCTCGAGCGCGTTCTGAGCCGCCGCGTCGGGGATGCTGAAGTAGCTCTCGACGACTCCCTGGGCGCCGGACTTGAACTTCATTAGCACCAGGGCGCTGTCATCCACCGGGTAATCCTGCACGGTGGTATCGACGAAGGCGGTCACGGCCTCGACCTCGCCCAGGAAGCAGCGAAGGAGGTCGGCGCTGTGAACACCGAGATCCATCAGAGCGCCTCCGCCGCCCAGTTCGGGGATCTGACGCCATGCGCCGGGCATCTGCGGATACCAGCAGGTGAGCTGGGCGCGGGCCATGACCGGCCTGCCGATCTCGCCGTCCTCGATGGCCTTCCGAATCCCCTGGTGGCAGGCGTGGTAGCGCATCATCAGGCCGACGCTGAGCTTGACTCCGGCGGCCTTGCAGGCGTCCACGATTCGCCGGCTCTCGTCGAGCGTGAGCGCGAGCGGCTTCTCGCAGAGGACGTGCTTGCCCTTCTCGGCGGCGGCGACTGCCTGCCGAACGTGGACGTTCACAGGCGTGGCGATGTAGACCGCCTCGACCGCCGGATCGTCGAGCAGCTCGGCGTCCGATGCGTACCACCTGGGGGCGTTGTACTTCCACGCAAGCTCCTTGACCCGCGGCTCGTCCACATCCATGATGGCGGCGAGTTCCGAGTTCGACGCGGGCATTATCCCCTCGGGGATCGTGCGCCGGTCGGCGATGCCGCCGGCCCCGATGACTCCCCACTTGACTTTGGACATAGAAACCTCCTTGGGCAACTGGAGTATTGGAACCCGTCAGCCCTGAGTGTTCGCTCCGGCGAATGTATCGAAGGGCGGCCTTGTCGCACAACCTTGGGCTATCCCTGACCGTCCTTCGATACACGCGTCAGAACGCGCACTCAGGACTGGGCGGTTCCTATTCGATCACTCCATTGCTCCGATATTGCATCACTACGCTCTCATAGGATCGGCAGCTTGACCGGGCGGCCCTCCGCCGCCGAGATGTCCGCCGCGATGCAGACCTCGTGCGTCTTGACCGCATCCTCAAGGTTCACGTGCGACTCGGTGTCGGTCAGCACGCAGTTCACCAGATGATCGATCTCGCCCTGGAACGGGTGATGCGTCACGTCGCCGCTGTCCGGCAGGATCGTCGGTATCTCCGCGGGCTTCGTCTGGCCCGGCAGGAGCACCTTCGAGTAAAGCTGATTGTTCCGCAGCGTGCCGTGATCGCCGAGCAGCTCGATGTTGAAGACGTACGGCGACCGAATGTCCCAGCTCGCGGAGACCTTGCCGATCGTGCCGTTCTCGAACTTCAGGATTGCGATGATGTTCGCGTCATACTCGCATGGGCCGGCGTTATTCGAGTAGGCGGTGACCTCGGTGACCTCCGACTCGATGAAGTACCGGATCGCATCAACCGCATGGCATCCGGCCGAGAGGAGCATGCTCCCGCCGCACTCCTTCGTGGTCACCCAGTCATAGCCCATGTACCAGCGGCCGAGCGGGTGCCAGTAGTCGACCTCGGCGAGGAAGATCTTCCCGAGCGCGGGCGTCTTCTGCAGGCCCTTGATGCACTCGAAGAGCGGATTCCACCTCAGCACGAAGCTGACGACGGTCTTGACCCCGGCCTTCCGGACGGCGTCGCGCATGGCGATCAGGTCTTCGAGGTTGAGCGCGACCGGCTTCTCGATGAGGATGTGCTTCCCGGCGTTCGCGGCCTTGATCGTCTCCCCTGCGTGGAGGTGGTTCGGCGTGCAGATCGAGACGATGGCGACTCGCTCGTCCGCCATCAGCTCATCGTAGTCGGTGTAGATGGCGCATTCGAGGCCGGCGGTCTTAGCGGCCTTCTTCGCGCTCTCGGCCTTCCGGCTTCCGATGGCGACTACCTCGCAGTGCGGGTTGTTCACGTAGGCCCGAATGTGCTCACCGGCAACCCATCCCGCGCCCCACACGGCCGCTCCGAATTTCTTCTTCATTGGTTCACCTCCATGTGCGCCTTATCACGCTCTGATCACGATACAGGGCGCACTGAGTAGCGACAGATCCTGACTCCAACCCGTCCTGAGCAGCGCTGCTCCGATAAGCGAGTGGACATATTTTTCGTGGCAAACATTTGCTCCAATAATGTTGGGCAGGTTGGACGAGAATTCCTTGACGCCTATCAATGCGTCGCCCTCATGGGTGGTAGCCTTGGCGACACCATTGATGAATGCCTCCCAGAGGAACAAACCCGATGGTGACTCCTCGAACTTACCCCAGTCGAGAAACACAGGCACTGTTTCGTGCAGCAATCTTCTGACTTCCTTCAGCACCCAGACAGACTGCACGATTCCTGTTCCCATGGAGCCACATCCAGGACCTGCACTCCATGGGGCGACTCTCCGTTTGCCCCCCTTGTCTGCAAAAACCTCGCAGTCCCTGCACTTCGTCAAGTCCGATGCTTTCTCGCGAACGGCAACAAACAGTGGACATTCGAGACCCAAAGTGACCCGAAGTCCTCTGTTAAGATCCCCTGCCAGCGAGGTCACTAGCTCTGCCGGGTTCTGCGAACTGACCAGGTTCCCCTGCAATCCCCTTGCCCAGGCAAAATTGCCCGCGGCGACCGATCCAATATCTATGCAGTAGATTGCCAACTCGTCGCTCGTCATTACCTAGCCTCTGTTCCCTTCTGAGCATCGCCTAGCCTATCCAGAGGCGGTGTCTTGGCGGTGACAGGAACTGCTCCCAAAGCATCAGCGGTAACCGTGTTGTCTACTTCGCGTAGGCTGATGCGATCTTGGCGACGGCCTCGGCCGCGTCGGACATGTCGGACTCGCCGAGGGTCGGGTGGACGAGCAGCCAGACGGTCTGCGCGCCGATCTTGACCGCGGTCGGGCAGTGGACCTTGTTGTAGTCCACCTTCCCCTTGTACCACGGGCATTCGAACGGGCAGGTGGTCTTGCCGTAGCCGACCATCTTGAGGAAGACTTCCTCCTTGTAGTTCTCGGGCGGGACGCCGGCGGCCGACGGGATGCCTTCGGCCCTGAGCGCCTGGATGAACTCGTCGCGCGTGCAGGTCAGCGTCTCGGGCTTCACCTTGAACGCATACTTGTAGAATGCGTGCTTCACGTCCGGCGACTCGTACGGCGGCTCGACCTGCGGGATCTGCGCGAGCTTGGCGGAGAGGTAGTGCGCGTTCGCACGGCGCTTCTCGACCCAGGCCGCGAGGCGCTTCACGCACTCGATGCCGATGACGTTCTGCATCTCGGTCATGCGGTAGTTGAAGCCCATGCGGTGGTGGATGTAGGGATAGAGCGCCTCCATCTGCAGGAGGTCTCTGCGCTCCTCTTCGTAGTAGCCGTGGTCCTTGAAGCTGCGGGCGATCTCGGCCATGTACTCGTCGTCGGTGGTGACCGCGCCGCCCTCACCGCCGGTGGTCATGATCTTGTCCTGGCAGAGGCTGAACGCGGCGATGTCGGCGAGCCCTCCGACCATCTTGCCCTTGTACTCCCCGCCGTGAGCCTGCGCGGCATCCTCCATAACCTTGATGCCGTGCTTCGCCGCGATGGACTTGATCGGGTCCATGTCCGCGGGATGGCCGTGCAGGTGGACGGCGATGATCGCCTTGGTGCGCTCGGTAATGAGCGACTCGACGGATTTCGGGGCGATATTCCACGTCTTCTCCTCGACGTCGGCGAAGACGGGGATAGCGTTCTGGTGAAGAACGGCGGCTGCGGTGGCAATGAAGGTGTAGCTGGGTACGATGACCTCGTCACCGGGGCCGATCTCCAGCGCCGCGAGGGCGACGTGCAGGGCGCTCGTGCCCGAGTTCACCATGACGGCATGCTTCACGCGGCAGAACTCGGCGTACATCTCCTGGAACTTCATCCCGCGGAATCCGGTCCAGTAGTTGACCTTGCCGCTGTCCAGGACCTCCATGACGGCCTTCTTGTCCTCGTCCCAGAAATGGGGCCAAGGCGCAAACGGTGTGTTTCGAACGGGCGTCCCCCCGTTGATCGCGAGCTTGGATGCAGACATTGTGTATCCTCCTCAGATAAATGGGACCCATAGGACCTACACGACCCATGTGTCCTAGGGCTATGGCAGCAACCTCTCCGTGCGGAGGCGGGGCCAGCGGTCGCAGACCCGGAACGCCTCGGCGAACGGCACTCCGCACTGCTGCCCTCGATACTTCGCACAGGTCGCGATGAAATCGGTTATGTCAAGGTTATCGTGCTCCTTGAGCCAGACGACCTGGCTCTGGTGGCACTCCATCATCGCCTTCTTCATCTCGATGAACTCGGTCACATCCACGTACTCGCCGGGCTGGAAGTCCACGCCGGCGACGTTGTCCATGTGGTAGATCGGCGGAACCTTATCGTGCGGCGGCTGGGAAGTATTCCAGTTCGGGAGCGTCGCGTGGAATGATGCGTCGTACACCAACTGGCCGACGACGACGTGATCCGGCATGTAGTCCGTCGGCGAGTGGGTGATGATCACGTCCGGGCGCGCGGTCCGTATCATATCTATGAACAGTGCGAGCGTCGGTCGGTCGTTGAAGATCTCGCAGTCGGGGATGCCGACGCAGAGGCTCTCTGCGCCGATCCGGCTCGCGGAGAGCTGGGCTTCCTTGCGCCGGAGTGCGGCCAACTCCTCGTTCGGTATATGGAAATGGCCCTTGTCGCCGGTGCAGGCGTGGCACATGACGATCTCATGGCCCTGACTCGCGTACTTTGCGAGCGTGCCCGCACACAGGATCTCGATGTCGTCGGGATGCGCCCCGACTGCCAGTACACGCATTGTTGACCTCCTCACTTCCGCTTGACCCGCGGACCGTCGGGCGTGTCCTCGACGATGTATCCCTTGGCCGCAAGTTCGTCCCTTATGTGGTCGGACGTGGCCCAGTCGCGCATCTGCCGCGCGACCTCGCGCCCGGCCACCAGCGACTCGATCTCCGGCGGGATCTCGGCCTCGGCCGGGGCCGCGCGCTCGACGAGATCGAGCCCCAGAACGCGGTCGAACGAGACCATCGCATCGTAGACCTCTCTGCCCCCGCCGCCGCGGGAGTTCACTTCCTTGATCAGAGTGAATACTGCCGCGAGGGCGACCGGGCTGTTCAGGTCGTCGTCCAGGGCCTCACCGAACTCGTTCTTTGCCCGCTCGACTGCGTCCTCCATCCCGCCGGACTGTTCCCTGTCGAGGCGGCCCATGAAGTCGTAGAGGTTCTCGACAGTCGTCTGGGCGGCATCCATCGTCTGCCAGGTGAAGTTCAGCTTGGACCGGTAGTGGGCCGAGATGCCGAGGTACCTGAAGGCCAGGGGATCGTACTGCCGGGCGATCACGTCGCGCAGGGTGTGGAAGTTGCCGAGCGACTTGCTCATCTTGCGGCCGTCCACCTGCAGGTGCTCTGAGTGGAGCCAGTAGTTGACGAACCCGCAGCCGCAGGACGCCTCGGACTGGGCGATCTCGTTCTCGTGATGCGGGAAGATGTTGTCCACGCCGCCGGTGTGGATGTCAAACGGCTGGCCGAGGTACTTGCTGCTCATCGCCGAGCACTCGATGTGCCAACCGGGGCGTCCCTTCCCGAGGTCGGTCTCCCAGAAGACGCTCCCGTCGGCCTCATCCCAAGCCTTCCACAGGGCGAAGTCGGAGACCTGCGCCTTCTCGTACTCGTCTGAAGCGACGCGCGCGCCGGACTTCAGTTCGTCCATGCGGAAGTGCGATAGCTTGCCGTAGCCGGGAAACTTCGAGATATCGAAGTACACCGAGCCGTCGTCGGCCTTATATGCCAAACCCTTGTCGAGCAGCGCCTTGATGATCGCGATCATCTCCGGGACGTGCTCCGTGGCGCGGGGGTAGACATGCGCGGGCAGGACGTTCAACGTGTCACGGTCCTCGAAGAAGCCCTCGATGAACGGGGCCGTGTACTCGTTGAGACTGATATGCTGAGTGTTCGCGCCGCGGATCGTCTTGTCGTCCACGTCGGTGAGGTTCATTACGTGCACGACCTCGAAGCCGCGATACTCGAGGTGACGGCGCAGGAGGTCCTCGAAGAGGTAGGTCCGCCAGTTGCCGATGTGGGCGTAGTCGTAGACCGTCGGCCCGCAGGTGTAGAGACGCACCTTGCCGTCCTCGATCGGCCGGAACTCGTCCTTCTCGCGGGTCATGGTATTGAAGTATCTTATGGGCATCTTGGCCTCCAGATGGGACATATGGGACGGATGGGACCTATGGGCCGAATACCGTTCTCAGGTACGCCAAGCTGTCCCTGGCGATCGTCACGGGATCGGGCTCGTAGTCGAAGACCTCGACCGAACAATACCCATCGTACGCGATCTTCTTCAGCGCTCTCGCGATCTCGACGAAATCCGTACCGCCGGCGCCGGGTCCTCGGCCGCTCGCGTCGTTCACGTGGACGTGCATCGCCATTCCGTCCGCCTCCTCGATGATCTCCGGGAGCGGGCGGCCGTCGTCGCTGATCGCCTTGGTGTCTATCATAGTCCGGAAGTGCGGTTTTCCGACCTCGCGAACCATGCGCAGGGCGTCGGTCACCGTGTTCACGAAGTCGGTCTCGCGCCGGGCGAGCGCCTCGATGCACAGGTATGCGCCGACTTCCGCCGCCGTGTCCGCGCAGTGGGCGAAGGTCTCGCATGCGTATCCCCACGCCTGATCGTACGTCAGGTCGGGGTGGACGCTCCGCTGCTTCGGCGAACCGAAGATGAGCACCCTGCCGCCGAGGTCGCCGCAGAACCGGATCAGCGCGTCGAGGTAGTCCCTCGTGCGCCGGCGGACATCGGCGTCGGGGGGGTTGATGTACAGCCCCTCGGGCTTCACAAGGAGCCAGTGGAGGCCGACGACTTCGATCCCGCTGTCGGCGGCCGACTGCACGATCTCCCGGCGGCGGGCAGGAGTGATCTCCTCGACCGAATCGGCGAGCGTGAACGGAGCGATCTCTACTCCGTCGTAGCCGATCTCCTTCGCAGCATGGAAGACGTCCTCGATCTTCCAGCCCTGGAACGTCTCGTTGCAGATGGCGAACTTCATGACAGTGAGCGCATTATATCATATCCTGAGCAGCCGGGCGGAGGCTTCGAGGATCACATCCTCGACCTCGGGCTTGAACATCTGCTCGGCGTAGAGCTTGTAGGCGAGGTCTACTTCGTAGCCGCCCTCCGCGAAGGCGTACTTCGCCGGGACGTAACCGACGTTGCCGTTCGTATAGCCTGAAACAGTCACATGCGGACGCATCTTCTTGAGGGCTAGGGCGTAGTCCACGAAGACCTCGCCCGGGAGTCCGACCAGATGTGCATCATCGATCGACATTCGCTGGATCTCGAACGGGACGCTCTCCCGGCCCCTGCCATCCATGGCGAGGACCGTCTCGGCCCAATCGTGATACGCCTGCTGGATATGCTTCTCCCCCAGCGGGATATCCTTCGACAGCTTCTCATTGGCGTCGCGGATCGTCTGCTCGGCCTCGTCCCGGCTCATCGGCGGCTCGAGCGGGAGTTGGACGGTCTCGGACGCGATGCTGATCTCGGCGTCGCCCACCAGCTTGATCCCCGGAATCGCGCCGATGGCCGCCTCAGCGACCTCGCCCCCTGCCCTCTCGACTTCCTCGAAGGTGCCGCGGTAGCGCGGGTTGATGTTGCCGCAGCAGCCCTGAAGGAACATCGCCTGCCCGCCGACCTGTTCCTCGATCATGCGCTGAGAGACGCCGGGCCAATCCGCTGAGACGAGCCGGTTGTCTCCGCCCATGACGACCGCATGGCAGGCGTAGTTGAACAGGGTGGCGAACGGCTTGCCGCTCTCGTCGGTAAAGTGCCAGACGCCGACCTCGTTGTCTACGGCGCCGTCGGGGTTCTCGCCGAGGTCTATGCCAGATCCGCTGCGCGTCTGGCGGCGGTTGATCGCCATAGTGGACTGCCCCGAGCCAAACCCGAATTTCACCGGCCGGAGGTTCTCCGACGCGGCGGCGATGACCTCGACGATCCAGCGCAGGAGGCTGCCGACGTAGCCTTCGACCGCATTTCCGCACGCCCGGATCGTCTGGGAAGCCGGTCCTGCGTGAGTGTGAGACGCGCCGACGAGGATGTTCGCCTCCGGGATGCCGGTCCTGCCCGACGCTTCCTGCCGTATCCATGCGACCTGCTGGTCGTTGAGGCCGACGAGATCGAGGGTGACGATCGCGGCCTTCGTCTTGCCGTCGTCGAGTACGATCGCCTTCGCCTGGAGGTCGTCGTGGACGCCGACGTTCCCGGGGATTCGGCCTGCATAGCCGCAGAGGTCTATGCCCTCCGGTGGGGTGATGACGGTTCGCGCGATTCCTGCTCTGAGGTTGCCCATGGCGCTTCTCCTTCGTGTGAGATATCCACGGATACGGTTGGACGCGGCGCGGGGAGTTTCCTGTAAGACCGCCGGATGCGCAACCTGGTGATAGTACCAGTTCTGCCGGCACTTAGCATGATTGGCCCGTTTCTTGCACGGTTGAGCTTGTAAGAATCAGTGCGCCTTACGCAACACCCTGGGAGACGAACATGCTGAAGACAATACGCCTTGTGTCTGCCATCACCGTGGCCGCAGTCCTGCTCATCATCTCCGCCCGGCCGCTCCTCGCCGTGGGCCGAACGACGCCGGTCGAGGTCGTTAACACGCCGATGGTGGGCATTGACCCCAACAACAGCACGGTCAAGGCGGTCCAGGTAGAGCCGTGGTACATGAACATCCTCGGCACTCCCAACTTCAACATCGCCAACAGCCCGACCGTGAAGATCGACGGCACGACCAACACGGTCAAGGCGGCCCAGAGCGGGACCTGGAACGTCGGAGTCTCGAGCATGCCAACCGTGAACGTCAACACGCACGCCGTGAGCCAGTCCGGCACGTGGAACGTCGGGTTGACCGGCACTCCATCCGTGGCCCAGAGCGGCACGTGGAATGTGGGTATATCGAACGCCGCCAACACCGTCAAGGTACCCGCCGTAGCTCAGGTGATTCAGCTCTGGACAAACGGCACAGACGTTGCCCCGGGAGCCATGCTAAGCTCTCCGCTGATCTATACCAGCGGATTCCGCCGAGCGCATTTCATCATGGTATGCACTCCCGCCAGCGACCAGATCACCGCTTCACTTCTCGCCAGAATGGGAGATGGAGTTGTTGCGGAGATAGGCAAGGCCAGATGGCTTTCCGCGGCGTCGGGTTTTGCGCAGGGCGGAAGCTTTGCCATGGAAGCGCACGTCCTCAGCTTTTCATGCGACGTGATTTCAGATCTGTATCAGATACGCATCCGGAACGGCAGCACCCTGACAGCCACAATCTACGGTACCAGCTATGTGTATCTAACCGACTGATGCCACGGAGGATGCGTCACACGACAGGAGACAAACATGCGTAACATCAAACCTCATATGTATCTTATCGGTTGCCTTGTTGTTCTATCGGCGATCGGGGCAACACCGCTGTGGGCAGTGTCCCGGACGACGCCGGTCGAGGTCACCAACAAGCCGTTGGTGGGCATTGAGTCCGGCAACAACGTCGTTCAGGCAGTCCAGTTGGACCCCTGGTACATGAACATCCTCGGCACGCCGAACTTCAACGTCGCCAACAGCCCGACCGTGAAGATCGACGGCACGACCAACACGGTGAGAATCGACGGCACCACAAATACAGTCAAGGCGGCGCAGAGCGGCACGTGGAGCGTCGGCCTAACTGGCACGCCATCGGTGGCCCAGAGTGGGACGTGGAACGTCGGTATCACCGGGACGCCCAGCGTGAGCGTCTCGAACACCCCGAGCGTGAACATCGCCAACGCTCCGAGCGTCAGCGTGTCGAACTCGCCAACAGTTAAGATAGATGCGACGACGAACGCGGTGGATACCCCCACGAAGCACAACTCGGTTCAGATATGGGCCACGAATCAGACGGTTCCGACCAGTTCCAACATAGTGTCACCAGCGATCAACTGCGCCGGCTACGACGAGTTGAGATTCATGTTGTATGCGAACACCAGTTCAGTGAATCTCACGGCGTACATCATGTTCAGCACACCGTCGGGCACATTCCTGACAGTGAAACAGGTCGCTTGGTCGCCCCTCGTCGTGCCGATTACGTGCCCGGTCTACGGCGATACCTGCAAGATTGATATCTACAACAGTACCGGATCGAGCGTCGTGATCTACTATCAGAGCTGCGTCTACATGGTGAACTGACCTGTGTGACAGGGACGCCTCGGACTTTCTGCAGAAGGAGATGGAAATGCAAAGACTAGCATATACTCTACTGATCACAGCTTGCCTGATTGTGGCATGCCTGCCGGTATGGGCGGTGTCCCGAACGACGCCGGTCGAGGTCACCAACAAGCCGCTGGTGGGCATCGAGACCGGCAACAACGTCGTTCAGGCAGTCCAGTTGGACCCCTGGTACATGAACATCCTCGGCACGCCGAACTTCAACGTCGCCAACAGCCCGACCGTCAAGATCGACGGCACGACCAACACCGTCAAGATAGACTCGACCACCAATACCGTCAAGGCGGCGCAGAGTGGGACGTGGAGCGTCGGACTGACCGGTACGCCCTCCGTCGCTCAAAGTGGCGCGTGGAACGTCGGTATCACCGGGACGCCCAGCGTGAGCGTCTCGAACACCCCGAGCGTGAACATCGCCAACGCTCCGAGCGTCAGCGTGTCGAACTCGCCAACAGTTAAGATAGATGCGACGACGAACGCGGTGGATACTCCGACGAAGCACAACACCATTCAGCTCTGGGCGACCGATACGCCCGTGCCGAACAACTCCTCTGTGGCCGCGCCGTCGTTCAGCACAGCCGGCTACAGAGAGATGAGAGTCGTGCTGTGGCCGAGCGGCTCAGGAGCAGGCCTCACGGCCTATGTTTCGTTCCGAACTCCAACCGGTAACTTCGTGTCTGTCAAGGTCGTACCTTGGCCTGGCGGTACGATCAACGCATTCATGTGCGAAGTCTACGGTGACACCTGCCAGGTAATGGTCGGGAACAATCTCGGCTTCAGCATCAACATCCTGAGCCACAGCTACGTGTACCTGGTGAACTGATCCGAGGAGGCATTCCATGGAACGCAGAACAGCGATACTATCCTTGATGATGCTCACTTGCCTGCTCGGCATCGCGCACGGAGGGGCGGGATACACGGACCCCACCGCGTTCCAGCACGACACCGGTGAGTTCAACGTCCGGTACACGATCAGCTTCGACGACCTGACGGCAGGGGCGGACGCCACAGAGCGCGGGATCACGATGATCAACGCTGAAGGCCTTGCGTCAGACGGAGCAGGCTCTCAACACCTCCAACCAATCGCCGCGAATGTCTTCACTCCATACAGCGCTCCAAACGCACTCGGCGCGGCGGCGGACAACCAGTTCCTCGCGGGCAACAGCGACAAGATAACCTTTACCTTCGCCCGTCCTGTGTACGCATTCGGCCTTTATCTGGTAGGCAATCCGAGTCCAACCGGGGACCCGCCGATACCGTTCTGGCGGATGCGCAACGACCTGGGGGCCGAGGTGCTCAGCGACACGGAGCCGATCAGTTCGCTCGATCACGGTAACGACGTGTATTTCCTCGGCATGATTAGCGGAGATCCCTTTACGCAGGTCGAGTTGTGCTCCGACAACGATCCGGCTGCGGTGTTCAGCTTCAACGTTGACAATGCCATCTGGTGTATGAACGCGTACAAAGCAGACCTCGCGGGCGCGAAGTCCCTGCCCACCGGAACCGAGATCCTTATCTCGGATCTGATCGTGACGCGCGTACACTCGGACCGCTTCAACATCGAGAGGGCCGACCGGTCGTCGGGTATCGCGGTATTGGGGACGGGCGCGCTCCGGAACAGAGACGTGAGCCTTCTGGGCACCATCGGCGTAACCAGCCCCGACCACGAGCGAGTCATCAACCTGACGCAGATCATCAGCCAGACGGCTTCCACCGGCCTGCGGCCCCTTGGGATGACGACACTCGCCGTGGGAGGAGGGGCGCCGAGCGGACAGCAGATCGGATGCGTTGGGAGCAGCGGCCCGAACAACATCGGCCTCGACGTGAGCATTTCGGGACTGGTCACGGAGGTGGCCCATGACCTCTCCTGGATGACGGTTGACGACGGCGCCCGTCGAGACAGCGGAATGGGGTCGTACGGGGTCCGGGTGGTCGGCGCGATCGGAGAGAGGAGAGTCGGTGAGTACGTGAAAATCAGCGGCTCCGCCTCGCTCTTCTCAACGACCTCGGGATACTACCCGCTCATCCGCGTGTCACATATCAAGGACGTCCGGTTGCTCACAGTCGAACGCTAAACGCCGGAAGAACATGCCCATTCGGTTTCACGCCTGGCCGCAACCGGCGCCGGCATCCTGAGCGTCCATCATGCGCATCTCGACATCGAGGTACCTCGCCCTGACCACGGGAATGAGTCCTCCCATGACGACGGTGCCGATGAACCCGACCAGCAGCAGGGGATAGGAGACCCAGAAGGGCTGCTTCGAAAAGAGCGCGACGACGCCTGCCAGTAGAGCAACGGCCGATGCCGCCACGAACGCCAGCATCGTGCCCATGACGAACCCTCGGGCCTTCCCCTTGGGCGCGAGCCAGCCCATCAGCGCGCCGAGTATGCCGCAGAGCGTACCGAATCCGCCGCCTATGAGGCCGGCCCATTTTGCGGCCCACATCGGGCTCCACCACTGTCCCGTTACACCTTCCAGACTGGACCCCCCGGAAGCCCAAGCGGGCGATGCCGCCAAGACCATGCCGACTACGATGATCACTCTATTCATTCTACTCCTCCACACCCTCCTTGTGGGCCGCAAGCAACTGCTTGAGCGTGCCCATGTCAATGCGTCCCTCGGCGTATATGCTTCTCAGGAGCCTCTCGAAGCCGTCGGTTATCTCCGTGCTGTCCCAGACCCTGATCTTCTCGATCAACCTGTCGAGACGGAGGCGTACCGTCGGGTAGGAGATCCCGTAAGACGCGGCGAGCTCCTTGAGAGAGCCGGAGACCAGCACGAAGCGCTTGAGGAACATCAGGTCCTCGTCGCTGATGCAGTCAACCCACCTTCGCTCTCGGTCACTCACCGCCATGGGGACGATCCTTTCAGTTTCATTCAGGTCTGGTTTGATTTTACCACAAATGAAATAAAAGTCAATATGAATTATTTGTAGAATCATGGGTCGCCGGGACCGGGAGGGTGAGGGTTGACAAGAGGATCAGGTGCGAGCGTGCGCTCGCACCTGCCGGTAGGTGGAAGCGGGCGCCTATGAGAAATCCACCCCGTAGACCGCGCCGTCGGTGTACTCGAACCGGAGACGCAGGCACTCGAACCGATGGTCGGCTGTCGATGCCTTATTCCAGCGGAGCACGTGGGCCTCGCTGTCTCCCTGCACCGGGAGCGAGTCCATGAGGTGGAAGCCGGGGAGCCTGCGCCCGAACGCATCGCACAACTCGGCCCTCAGCGAACCCCGGATGTCGGCGTCAAGTCGGATCGTCTCCCCGGACGGGAAGAACGGCTCGGTCATGAACCCGCCGGGAGTCGGGCCGGCCGCCATCCCGACGAAACGGTTCTTCGCGAAGGAGACCGCCATCGGCGCCGACCGATACGCCTTCGTCACGTTGTGGGGAACGGGAGTCCCGCTGTAGAGGGTGAGCCATCGGTCGCCCAGATCGATCCACGACGCGGCCGCGTAGATGCCCATCTTGTCGAAGCCGTCATCCGAGCGGGAAATCCATCCGCCGCGCACCGGACGCTGCCACTTCCGACCGTCGCGGGAGAAGCACAGGTCGGTGTCCATCGTCTGCATGCCGTCCGCCACGCGGTAGTACCCCAGTCGGCCGATCATCCAGTCCTCCAGCCGCAGGACGCTCAGGAAGTAGAACTGCAGGTCCCACGGGTCGCGCTCGTCCGGCATGATGATGAGTTCGGCGTCGCTCCAGTTCAGTCCGTCCTCGCTCAGCCGACGGTGGATCAGGCGGTGGACCCCCGGCGCGTTGTCGACATCGACTCGCCGGTCGGGGATCGCCGGGTGCAGCCACACGGAATAGCACTCATAGCGGTCGAGCTCGGCATTGTAGTGGATATGCGTCGAGTCGTTGCTCCAGAGCCGCTTGCGCCGCAGGACCTCTTCCTTCGGCAGGACGACTTTGACTGCCTTCTCGGGGGCCAGTCCTTCTGCAAGCTCCCAGAGACCGCCGTCAGCGGGATGGAACAGCGCCGGCTTATCGACATCCAGGACGCGCCACCGGAGACCGTCGTCGCTCTCGGCGACGAGGTACCGCAAGTGCCCTTCCCTGTGCTTCCAGAAGTACATCCGGAGTCGGCCGTCCCGCATCGGGACGATGTTCGGCAGGCCGATCGAACTCTGGTCGCCAGGCAGGTTGTCGAACCGGACGAGGTTCGTGTCCTTTCCGTCAAGAGCGACCTGCCCGAGTCGCACGGGCGTCCAGTTCAGGGCGTCCCTGGACTCCCAGAGCGCGATGCCCATGGACCGCTGGTCGGATGGGCGTACCGTTCCATAGCATGTATATGTGCCGTCCTCCCGCTTGAACGGGTCGCCGAAGTCTATACAACCCCAATCCGGTCCGCCGTCATCTACCCTGCACTCGAGCTTCTCCACCGGCGCGTAGACGTGCGTAACGCCGTATGCTCTGATCGGTTCTTCGAAGAACAAGAGCCTGCGAGACACCTCCCCATTCGCCAAGCGAGCGTCGGGAACCGGAATCATCTTTCTACCTCCCTGCTCTACCACGGGCGAGCCAAGAGCAAATGCGCCGGAGAGACCCACAGACGCAACCCCGGCGAGCGTGCCCTTCATGAAGCCTCTTCTGCTTAACGGTTTGGTCATACCGTCCTCCAGGCTACCTCGCCAGCCAGATCTTGCCGTCATCCTTGGCCGTGTCAACATCCGCCGGCAGATAGGAGTACAGATCCGCGTTCTTGAGGAAGAATCGGACCTTCTTATCCGCGCCGATCCACTCGCCTGCGAACTGCTTCGTCTTCCACTCGATAGTGCCGCGGACCGAGTCGCCCTTGAAGGGGATGCAGCCATCCCGCCCGAAACCTGGGACGACGTTGTCGTTCCGGTCGAGCAGTTCGGCGACGACGTAGCCGCTCGAGGCGGTCCGTGCGTTGACGGTGATCCGGGGGGTTCGAAACACTTCGCGGCGGCTGATCAGCCAGCCCTCTCTGACTCCCGCCCTCATGGAGCAGAAGCCGTCGAGCCGCAGAGTCGCGAGGCCGATCGCGCCTTTGACGTCCTTGTAGTAATCGTGTATCCTGTCGAACCCGCCGTAGTAGAAGTAGAGCTTGTCGCCGACGACCACCGGAGCGCGCGCCGTGTAGATCATCCCCGAGTCGAAGCTGCCTTCCGGTCCCAGAGGGATGAAAGGCTTGCGCTCGGGTGTGCGCGTCCAACTGATCAGGTTCCAACTCCAGGCCATCTGGACATCCACGGTACGCGGACTGCCCTCCTGAGCCTCGTGCATCTTGTTGGCGTTGTCGTAGACGCCGTACTTCATCCATCGCGCGTGGTAGATCCAGGGCAGGCCGATGTACGTCCCCTGGTAGGGAAAGACCGGCATCCCGTAGATCTGCGTCGCGTCCGGGTCGAGATCATCAGCGCCGAATACCGCTCCCTCTATCGGCTTGCTCCAACTCATTCCATCCTTCGAGAGCGCGATTCCGGCCGCCCGATGCCTGCGGTCGGCGGTCTTGAAAGTCGAGACGAAGCGCTCCTGGTATGGATCGTAGAAGAAGTTGACTACGTCCGACGAGCCGAACAGCTTCTCGTCCGGCGCGCGGGTCTGCCAGAGCAGCCCATTCTTCGATGTCGCCATGTGAGCGCCGACCTTGCGGCCGAAGCCGTACATCACCCACGTATCGTCCGCCGACTTGAAAACGCTCGGGATGTGGAAGCTCTCGTTCATCTCCACGATGTTGTTGGCCTTCGATCCGGCGTATTCGAAGATGCCGAGGTTGGGCTTCATCCAGCTGATGCCGTCGGTGGATTCGGCATAGCAGACGTATCCGCCGGAATCGCCGCCGATGCACTGATACCACATCTTCAGCCTGTCCTCATCCCACATCACCGTGCCGTAGACGTACGGGCCCCAGCCTTCCCATGCCTTGTCTTTCGGGACGACAGGGTTTCCCGGGTACTTCTGCGCAGAGTAAAAGACACGTTTCAGCCCCTGCGACGCCTCGGTGACCATCGCATCGAGGAACAGCCGTCGAAACGGAGGCTTCCCGGCGATCGTATTATCCGTCTGAGCGAACGAGTAGCTCTGTGCCGCAGAGCCAATCATCATCGCAATAATCAACAACACACTCACTGATACTTCCTCCGCTACCATCTACTGGAACACCCCACAAATGAATCGGAACACTGTCGTCCGTGTTTCGCAAGACGGACTCCTGCCGCATGTCGGAGCGACATGGCTACCGACAGCCGCCGGCGTAAGCATCAGTATCGCGTCAACCGGCGGCCGCGGAGATCATCTTCAGGTTCTCAGGTCCCATCGCTTCCCGGGGCATAGGTCGGGGCCGGGGACTCTTTGAAAACCTCTGCATCCCATTTGTCATCGCTGAGCCTTCGGGAAATGAACCAGCCGCCCGCAACAGTCACGAGCAGGAGCGGGACTCCTACCTGCCAGGAGCCGAGTATGGTCTTTCCGATGCCGTAGAGCGCGCAGTATATCGAGACGATCCCCACGAGGTAACTGACAAGGTTGCGGCGCATCGCGCCTACAGGGGCCTCTTCACCAACCTTGGCACGGATGTGCTTCCATCCCGGCCCGCTGGGACGCACCTGCCTGTAAAACTCGATCAGCTTCTTCTCATCGACGGGCTTGGTGAGCGCAGTCACCGTGAGCCAGGAGATCAGCGAGACCGGAACGACAACGAGCAAGGTCAGCGGGAACTTCAGTCCGCTGAGCGTTGTGAGCGTGCCGCCGAGCCAGTGCGGCATCGATGCCAGTTCTGCCGCCGTGAGGTACTTCGCTGCAAACCACGGGCTTGCGAGAATCTGCAGTGCCGATGCCGTCAACAGCGAAGCTATCATAGCTGTGAGTTCCGACCAGGCATTCACGCGCCACCAGTACCAGCGCAGGATATAGACCAGTCCTACGCCGGCGACGACCTGGGTGAGCAGCGCCCATGCGCCGACAATCGAACTCAAGGCCATGGTCATTCCGGCGCCGCACAAAGCTATGATCAATGTAGCCACCATCGAGGCGCGCACATAATGCCGCTCCGTGGCCTCTCTCTTGATGAACCTCTTGTAGAAATCGTTGATCAAATATGAAGCGCCCCAGTTCATCTGCGTGTCAACCGTGGACATATAAGCAGCCAGGAACGACGCGAGTCCGAGTCCAAGCAACCCGACCGGAAGGACGTCCACCATCACCTTGATATAGCCCTGCTCGGGGTCGGGAAGCACTCCCGCCGCGTTCGGCAGGTAGGGGAACTGCACGGCGGCCACTAGACCGACCACGATCCACGGCCAGGGTCGTATACAGAAGTGCGCGATGTTGTACCACAGGTAGCCGAGCATCGCATGTTTCTCGTTCTTCGCCGCAATCATTCGCTGGGCGGCATATCCTCCGCCGTCGGTGTTCCCGCTGGTCCACCACTGCAGTCCGATGTAGACCAGGAAGAAGCTCAGAGGCATCATGGCGCCTTCCAGTGTGGAAGCCGTAGGTATTATCGCGGTCATGGATGCGACCTTGTCCGGACCGTAGATCTCGACAGCCTTGCTGAGAACTGCTCCCATGCCTCCCGCGTTGACGAGCGCCGCTATGGCGACGAAGATGGAAATGGACATGGCGAGGATGAACTGGAAGAAGTCCGTAAGCATGACGCCCGTCAGCCCGACGAGCGCGGTGTAGACGAAGGTCAGCACGAAGCAGAACCCCACCGACCACAGCTTTGTCTCCAGGGTATCCGGCAGGCCGAGTGTCACGACGATGATCTTCGCCATCGCCAGGTTTACCCAACCCATTATGAGGCAGTTGTATGGTATTCCGAAGTAGAGCGCGCGGAAGCCACGGAGCACGGCGGCCGGCTTTCCGCTGTATCGGAGTTCCACCAGTTCGGTATCGGTGAGGATATTCGCCCGACGCCAGAACCGCGAGAAGAAGAACACAGCAGCCATTCCCATCAGCGCACCGTTCCACCAGTACCAGTTGCCCGCGATACCCTGCTTGGCAACCAGTCCGCTTACTGCGAGAGGCGTGTCGGCGGCGAAGGTGGTGGCGACGATGGATGTGCCGAGTATCCACCAGGGAGTGTCCCGCCCGGATGCGAAGTACTCCTTCACCGAAGTCTGGGATTTCCTCGAGTGATAGAGCCCGATTCCGAGGGCGAAACCGACGGATGCGACGAGAAGCACCCAGTCAATATAATGTAGATGGCCGGTCATTGGCAGTCCCTCCATCGGCGGTCTGGCAGCCGCCTACTACTTCTGCCGAGCTTTGCATGAAGGTGTGAAACTCCTCATTCCGTACGGAGCGTAGAATCTGTCCTCGTTGCCGGAGATTCTTCACTCTGCTCAGAATGACAGCACCGTCACATGGTTATGCAAGGCTCAGCAGGAAGAAACATCCGGAGAACAAACGTCTCCGGAGATGATACTAAGGTAAAGACTCGGCGCTGTCAACCTGCGCGGTCGCAAGAGGACCGAGAGCGGGGATTCCCGAGGGTGATGGGTGACGATCAGCCGAGCGCCACGTCGAGCACCATCATCAGGGCAAAGCCGATCATCGTACCGACGGACGCGATGTCCGCGTTATGGCCCGACTGCGCCTCAGGGATGATCTCCTCGACGACCACAAAAATCATCGCACCTGCAGCAAAGGCCAGCGCGAACGGAAGCATCCACATCGCGTGCAGGACGGCTGCCGCGCCGATGACGCCGGCGATCGGCTCGACCACTGCCGATAGTTGGCCGTACCAGAAGCTCTTGAACCGCGAGAGCCCCTCTCGGCGCAGCGGCATCGAGATGATCATCCCCTCGGGGAAGTTCTGCAGACCGATGCCTATCGCCAGTGCAACCGCGCCTCCGATCGTCGCGCCCTCGAGACCCGCGGCTGCCGCACCGAATGCCACGCCGACCGCCATACCTTCAGGGAAGTTGTGAATCGTGACCGCGAGAATCAGGAGCAGGCTACGCCGCCATTGCGACTTCAAGCCCTCGGCGGGCTCGTTCGGGTCCTCAGGGTGGATGTGGGGAAGTATCCTGTCCACCGCCGCAAGGACAAGGCCGCCCGAGAGGAAACCGATCGCGGGAGGAAGCCACACCACGAAGCCCAACTGCTCCGACAGGCTGATGGATGGGGCGAGGAGCGACCAGTAGCTCGCGGCGATCATCACGCCCGCCGCAAATCCGAGCATGACGTCCATGAGCCTGTGGTTGACCTCTTTGGCGAAGAACACCCCGGCCGCACCCAGCGCGGTCACGCCCCAGGTGAAGATCGTCGCCAGCAGCGCCTGAACGACCGGATTGAGACCAGTCAGGAACTCGATCAATCGGTATGACCTCCTTGTGCATTATACCCACTGAGGCCACGCTTTTCAGCGCCGGACAGCCCGAGTTGCCGTCGGAACAGAGGAAATGCTCTTGTCAAGCCGAAAATCCGCAGTAGAGGCGCCAACCAAGGAGGATCATATTGAGCACCAATCCGTTCGAGCACTCCACGTATCTGCTCCGAAAGCAGTTCTTCAAGGTCTTCGGAGGATCGTTCAGGATCTACGACCCGATGGGAAACCTGGCGGTCTTCGCCAGTCTCAAGGCTTTCAAGCTCAAGGAGGACATCACCCTCTACCCAGACGAAGCGAAGTCCGGTGAGCTCCTAGCCATCAAGGCGAGAAGCATCCTTGACTGGTCGGCCGCCTACGACGTGTCGGATTCTGTGACCGGCGAGAAGATCGGGACCCTGAAACGCAGGGGCTGGAAGTCGCTGCTGAAGGACGAGTGGGTGATCATGGACGCCGAGGACAATGACATCGGCACGATCAAGGAAGACAGCATGCTGATGGCGGTGCTGCGGAGATTCGCTACCAACTTGATCCCGCAGACGTTCGTCGGCGAGGTCGGCGGCGCGGAGGTATTCAGGTTCAAGCAGCATTTCAACCCGTTCGTCCAGAAGATGACTCTCGACTTTACGCCGGATTTCGCGAGCAAGCTCGACCGGCGCGTTGGAACTGCCGCCGCGATCCTTCTCACCGCCATCGAGGGCCGACAGCAATAGACCGCAGAGGATGGTTAGAATGCTTGCTTACTTGGGCATAATGGTCCTGTAAGACCAAACGCTAGATAGGTAAGCAAGCATGCTTCGAAAGCTCCTCATATCTGCTGTCCTGTGCCTAGTCGGCGCAACAGCGGCTCAGCCGGCTATCTTCTACGTTGACGCCGATGCGCCCGGCCCGACGCACAACGGCTCTTCATGGGCGACCGCATACAGAAGCGTCGGACAGGCGGTCGGCTCAACTCCGGCAGGTTGCGACATCTTCGTCGCTGAGGGCATCTACCGCGAGTCGGTGGCAATCACCAGCAACAAGCGGCTCTACGGCGGATTCCTCGGCCATGAGACATCGCTTGTCCAGCGGATGGCAGGCGCGTTCCGCACAGTGATCGATCCCGGCAGCGCGGGGAGGGGGATTGACGTCGGTTACGGCGTCTACGCAACCATAGACGGGTTCACCATCAGAAACGGCAGGGCAGACAAGGGCGCGGGCATCCGGTGCGGGACCGACACCACCACACAGATTCTCAACTGCCGGATCGAACGCTGCGTGGCGACCCAGTGGGGCGGAGGCATCTACACGGCGCCTTACTCTTACGGCAACATCAACGACTGCATCATCACCGATAACCGGGCGCCGAACGGCGGCGGAACATACGTCGAGTACCACTCGTATCCCGTGCTGAGGAGATGCGTCATCGTCCGCAACCATGCCACCGTCAGCGGAGGCGGTGCTTTCGGGCCGTACCATGCCGGGCCGGACTTCGAGAACTGCACCATTGCGTTCAACAGCGCGGAGGTCAGCGGAGGAGGGGCCTACGACTACTACGGCTCGCCGATGATACTGAACTACTGCATCGTCGCCTTCAACTCCGCTCCGGTCGGCGGAGGCCTCTTCGGCGGCGGCAGCACTTCCGCGCTGACATATTCTCACTGTGACCTGTACGGCAACGAGGGAGGCGACATCGGAGGAGTGATAAGGCCGGCCTCGCCCGCATACGGTAACATATCCGCAGACCCTCTCTTCCTGTTCCCAGGGTCGGACGAGTTCCGGCTCAGAAACGACTCCCCTTGCGCCGGGATCGGTGCGTATCCGCTCGGCCCACCGTACGATCTCGACCGCGTCGGGATCGCCAAGCTGCTTCCGGACGGGACGCAGGTCAGGCTGAACCGCCTGACGGTGACCTGTGTTGACGGCGGGACAGTCTACCTCCAGTCGCCCGACCGCTCGGCGGCAATAACGGTCCAGGGGCTTGTCGGGCGTTCGCCCGGGGACCTGATGGCAAGCGTGACCGGGGTGTTGGGCACGAGTCTCTCAGGCGAGCGGGTACTGACGACCTCCGCATCGGTCGTCCACGCATCCGGGGGCCACTTCCCGAAACCGCTCGGCATGCCGATAAGATCGCTGCCGGCCGCTCTCGGGCTACGCGTCGAGACATGGGGCCGCGTGACCGAGCTCCTCCCGGACGGCTTCACGCTCTTCGACGGCGTCGCGGGTGTGCCCATTCGATGGTCGGGCGCGGTCGCGGACGGAAGCCTGGTCTCCGTCAGAGGAGTCTATACAATCGCCGCGGACCTTCTTGCATCGGAACTGGTCCTTCATCAGTGACTTGACCTCGATCCCGCCCGCTCCTATACTGGCGTCACCACTTGCGAAGAGGCAGAGAAATGAGACTCGCCTGTCTAGCGGCAATGATTCTGATGGCGGGGGGAACGACCATGGGCGCTGATGCAAGGGATCGCGACCTGCGCGACATCGTCGGTTCTACTCACACCGGCGGGAAGTATAACTTCACGGAGAAGGACTTCGTCAACGAAGGCGCGGACAAACTGCTCGCACTCGGCACGCGGGTGATCAAACTCTGGTTTACCGAGCGGTCTGCAAACAGCTACCCGTTCAACTCCGATTGGCCTGAGGTCGGCAGCCTCACCGAACTCGCCCAGACACCCTACTTCCGCAGAGTGTTCGACAAGCCGTTCACGGTCTACATGCTGGAGGCTTTCAGACCGGGGATAGGCGATCAATACCACAAGCGCGGGATGACTCGCGAGGAGATCGCCGCCGAAAAACGCGAGTTCTACGAGCTGACCAAGTACCTGCTCACAACCTACAAGGGCACCGGCAAGACGTTCATCCTCCAGAACTGGGAGGGCGACTGGGTGCTGAGGGACGTGAAGATCGAGAACGAGCCGAAGCCGAAGTCCGTACAGGGGATGATAGACTGGCTCAACGCGCGCCAGGACGGGGTCGAGCAGGCGCGGCGCGAGTTCGGCATGCGCGGCGTCACGGTCGCTCACGCGGCTGAGGTCAACCTGATGGACCTGGCGATGAAGGGTGGAGTCACTGTCGCGAACGACGTGCTCCCGAAGACCCACTGCGACCTGGTTTCGTACTCCGCCTGGGATACCTTGCGCGATCCGGGGAAGTTCCGCGCGGCGCTCGACTACCTCAATGACAAGATGCCGGACAGCAGGCTTTTTGGCTCAGACAACGTTTTCGTCGGCGAATACGGCGCTCCCGAAAACAATGTCGGCGGTCCGGAGAAGCAGTTGGAGATCATCAAGGGCGCCACCGAGACGGCGCTCGACTGGGGGGCGCGGTGGGTCGTCTACTGGGAGCTGTACTGCAACGAGCCCTCGAGGGAATACGAGGGTCGGCCGACGAACACCGACTGCCGGGGCTTCTGGCTCGTCCGACCGGACGGCACCAAAGCCCCGGTATGGAACTACTTCGCGCAACTGATGAGACCAAGGCGATAGGCTGTGAACGGGCCCCATGGGACACGTGCCACCCGTGGGGCCCGCGGAGGTTTCGTCAGAGCTTGATATCTACCAGCGCGTTTACGCTGGTCTGCGGCACGCGGTTGATCTTCTCGACCACGTTCTCGCTCGATACCGGCACGAGGACTCGAGCCCGCACTGCGCCCTGGTAGTCTCCCTCGAGCTGAGCGACGGCCACCACTTCATGCACGCGATCCCTCGGGCCCGTCACCTGAGCGCCGCCGATCCGGATGCCCTTGCCCGCGCTGATGATCGGGACTACCTTCTCGGAGGTCGGTACGGAGGCGGTCACCTCCGCCGTTCCCGCCTTCTCGTCGGGGATGAAGGCGGTGCGGAGGTTTTCAGCCCATCGCTGCGCCAGAACGGCCGGGGTGGTGCCGTTGATCCTGGCGTGCGCAGGGTCGGCCGTCACCAGCATCTGCCCGTCCACCAGCACGACATCCTGCCCGTTCACCTTGCCGGTCGTTATGCTCTCCGGCTTGGTCGCTTCGCCAGTCAGTTCATTGAGCCGTTCGGCCACGACCTGACCGCGCTGCGCGGCTGAGAGTCCCCCGGCGGCAGTCCTGATCCGCAGCAGAACCTTATCGCCCATCAGTACCTCGCCTACCTGAGCGCCGTCTATAGCAGCCTCGCGGGCGAGAGCGGCGGTCACCGCGTAGGCCGGCGATATAAACCTGTCATCGCCGGCGGTCATCCCGTGCAGCAGCACCCCGACCGTGCCGGCGGCTATGATTGTCAGCGCGACTAAGAATCCTGTTCTCGTCAAGAAACTCGAGTGATTGCTGTTCATCATGATCAAACCTCCTCCGGCTTTCAGATGTCGAAATCGAGCAGAGCCGATACGCCTACCCCGCTGACCCGAGACAAGTCGCTGGTCGGCTTCCTCGTTTCTATAGGGATGAGCAGCTTGCCGCGGAAGCTCGATATCGAAGCCTCCAACTGGCCGACGGCCTTGACCTTGTCCACCTGGGCCGGGGTACCGACTACCTGCGCCGCACCCACGAATACCCCCTGGCCGACGGACACGATTGGAACGACTTTTGTCGCGCCCTCCCACTCGACTCCGCGCTGGCCGGCCAGGTTCGTGACGAACTTGTCAATCTGCGGCCCAAACTGGCTGACCACGTAACCGATCCCAAACAACTTCAGAGCCTGCGTGAGCAGGTTGGCGGAGAATGCCGGACTGGTCAGCGTCGCGGTGCACGCGAACACGAGCACCAACGCCAGACACATCACCCTCTGTACCGTCATAGATGTTGCCTCCATTCACATCCTGTGTGGCGCGACAATCCGCGCCGTGCTTCCTTCACTCTAGTACCCGACTTGTGGGTTTGCCAAACAGGACACCTGGAACTTGTCCTGCTCGCGAACGGGAGGCTATAATGAAACCGACTGCTGCTGCAGCCGTCAGTACTGAGGCCGAGCAATGCCGAAACGCACAGTTGCCTTCCAAGCGATAGTCCTCGCGGCGGGGAAGGGTACGAGGATGGGGTCGGACCTGCCCAAGGTGCTGCATCTTCTCTGTGGGCGTCCGATGGTATGCCACGTCCTCGACGCGCTCGAGGCGGTCGGCATCGCAAAGCCGATCATCATCGTCGGCAGGGGCGCCGAACTGGTCGAGCGGACACTCGGCAGAGGATACGCCTATGTACTCCAGGAACAGCAACTCGGCTCCGGACACGCGGTGATGTGCGCGCGCGAAGCGGCGGAAGGTCGGTCGCGGCACATCCTAGTCATGTGTGGGGACAGTCCGCTATTCCGCGCCGAAACCGTGCGCGCGCTGATGGACGCCCACCTGCTGGGGCGCGCGGCCGTCAGCCTGACCTCCGCGACTCTGGACGATCCCACGGGATACGGACGCATCGTCCGGGGCACGGACGGACGGATCACGGGTGTCGTGGAGGAGAAGATGGCGGGAAGACCCGAGAGGGCTATCCGCGAGATCAACGGCGGGTGTTACGCGTTCGACTCCGGCTGGCTGTGGACGAACATCGGACTGATGAGCGAGAACGAGGCCGGGGAAAAATGCCTGACGGAGATGGTGGACATCGCGATCTCGCAGGGTAAGCGCGTGACATCGGCGTCGTGCGACCCGGAAGAGGTTCTTGGAGTGAACACTCCGGAGCAACTCGCGGAAGCAGAACGGATCATGAGCGGACGCTAGCCCGAAGAATACCTCAGCTTCGAACTTCGAGCTTTCGACTCTTGGCTTTCGACCTCCGGCGCCGCGGTATGCACGCGATCCGAAGAATATCCCAGTACATGACGAGCCGGGACAGCGTCCCGGGGATGAATCCTATTTTCTCTTCCTTCATCGGATGGGTCATGCCGAGGAGAGTCACCGGCCTGATCCTGAGGCCGGCCCTGCGCGCATGGCCGGTGATCGCTACCTCGACGCCGTATCGGGTCGCCTCCAGCTCGGGTATGGACAGGAAGTCTTCACGCCGCATGACCCTCTGGCCGGAGATGAATGGGGCGATCACTTGCGCCCAGTCCGTGCGCGGACGACCGCCCTTGAATACGCCGATCGCCATGTCCGCCTCGCCCGAGAGCACGGGAGCCGTGAGGGCCTCGAAGTGATCGGGCGTCATCCCAAGCAGATCGGCGTCCAGGAATGCGATGAACTCGGAGGAAGCCTGCCGGGCACCGGCAACCATCGCTCCGCCCTTCCCCACGTTCTCATTCAACTCGACAACGACGACGCCGTCGAACGACCGAGCGACCTCGCACGTATCGTCGGTCGAGCCGTCGCTCACCACGATGATCTCGTCAACCTCGCGGGAGCGCAGAAGGACGCCCAGCACCCCGCGCAGGCGCTCTCCCTCGTTGTAAGCCGGAATCACGGCCGTCAGCGACAACTGCTTCTCCCTCTGGTAGGCGACACGAACTCTACGGCCGGACCGCACCTGACTTTAACTTAGCCAGATATTCGTTGGCCCTCTTGATGCGCTCCGAGTTCACCGGGTGAGTCCGGAACATCTGCTCGAACTTGGAAGGGTTGCTCTTTGCGCGCCCCTCCAGTACCGCAAAGAAGCCGATCAGGCCCTCAGGGGCGTACTGTTTCGACTGGAACGTGTAGTTCACGCCCAGCTTGTCGGCCTCGAACTCATGCTCCCGGCTCCAACTGAGCAGGCTCAGGTTGGCAAAGAGGCCTGCCCACTGCTGGGTGTCACCTCGGGTGAGCGTCTGCACAAGTACGCCCGCAAACACCTGGCGGCCGATCATGTCAGCATGGTGCCGGGCCGCGACGTGTCCTATCTCATGCGCTATGACTCCTGCGAGTTGGTCGGGTTCGTTCTTGGTAGCGTCAATCAGACCTTTGTAGACGTAGATCCAACCGCCGGGGAGAGACACCGCGTTGACTTCGTCGTGGTCAAGGATCTTGAAGGTGTACTGTATATCCTGGCGTTTGGAATATCGGACCAGGTTCTGGCCCATTCCGGTCACCAGTCGGTTCAACTGCGGATCCTTGTTGACGGGATGCTCTTTCTCGATCTTCGCCGCCGCCTCCTTGCCGATCTCGACTTCCTCGCTGGTGCTGATGATATTCTGCGGCTTGCAACCGGCGGTAAGCGACATCGCGACCGCCAGGAGCAGAGCGAGAGCGGCGATATGCCTGCGTCTGAGCATTGGGATCATCCTCCTTTGTTATCGGTAACTTTCGGTTTCTCGGTAACGCCCTGCCACATGCGCTCCAGGGCATCACCAGCGTCCTTGAGAGTCTTCTGAAGCTGGTTCGCGGCATCTTTCGAAGACTTGTCGGTGGTGTCCCCGGCGCTCTTCATCAACTGCAGGCTCCGATCCATTTCGGTCTTCGCCTTCCGGAATTCCCCGCTCGCGATGTGTTTTCGCGCCAGGTCGGCATGCCTGCGGGCCTGCTGGAGCTTTTCCACCGCTCCACGGGCAGGAGCATCGTTGCCGCCGTGCAGCGCCGCTACCCGATCCATCAGGTCGCTCACCTCAGCGCGAAGCACACGAATCTGCCAGGCGTTGTAGACAGTGAGTCCCATCAGGGCCAGGATGAAGAGAGTGAAGAGGAACGAGCGCGTACGGGCGCGCGCGGCCATGGTTAACCTCCGATCAGATGACTGCTATGAGTTTTACCAGTTATCTCGAACTTGTAAACGAGTTTCTCGGTTCGGGGTGCAGCTCCGACACAAACGTCCGTACATGAGACGGCATCGGAGAAACACCTGTACTTCCTCGTCTATTATACACTCATTCAAGCGTTCCCGCCTGCACAAGAGTGTAGCGCTCCGGGTGAAGGTACTTCCTCGCCGCCGCGTTTACCTGCTCCACGGTGACCGCGCGATAGAGGCTCTGGTACTCGCGCAGGTAGTCCATTCCCAGGCCGTAGAACTCCGCGCCGTGAAGGGTCGCCGCGATCGCGCTGCTGGTCTCGAGGCGGCGGGCCGGGAAAGAGCCGGCGATGTAGTCCACAGCCTCTCGTACCTCCTGCTTCGTAGCACCCTTCTCCTGCATCAGCTTCATCTGCTCGACGAGCGCGGTGACAGCCTTGTCGAGGTTCTGCGGATTCGTGCCGAGGTATGAGTGCCACGACCCGGCACCGAGCTGCGCCTCAAAAGCGCTGTATACGTTGTAGACGAGCCCCATCTGATCGCGAATCACGTCACCCATCCGGCTGCCGAGCGCGCCTCCTCCGCCCAGTATGTGGTTCATGACCGTCGCGGCGTAGAAGTCAGCGTCGGTCCGCTTGAGTCCGCCCGAGTATCCGAGCACGACGTCCACCTGGGTCTTGTCCGGCACCCGGATGACGTCCTTCACAACCTGGCCCTGGATCGGAGCCTCGGGAATCTCGACCTTCACCGCGGGACCAGTCGGTTTCCAGTCGCCGAAGTACTGCCTGATCTTGGCCAGCGCCGTCTGCTCATCGGCGTCGCCGACCACCACGATAATCGCGGTCTGCGGGCCGTAGTACTTCTCGTAGAACGAGACGATGTCATTCCGGCTGATCGCGGAGGTGTTCGCCGCCTCTTCCTCCAGAGACAGTTGGTGGTACGGATGCCCTCTCGGGAACACCATGCCGTAGAAGCGACGGAACGCAAGCGACTGCGGGTCGTCCTGCTGCTGCTTCAGGCCGGAAAGCCGCCGGGCCTTGATCTTCTGAAGTTCTTCGTCCGGGAAGACCGGGTTCCGGAGCACGTCCGACAGGAGTTCGAGCGACTTGTCGAAGTGCTTGGCGAGCGAGTACGTGCTGAAGCTCATAGACTCGGTATCAGCGCCGGCGCTCATGCGGATGCCGAGGAAGTCTCTCTCGGACGCCAGTTGGTCGGCAGTGCGCGACTTTGTGCCCTTCACGAGCAGACCGGCGGTCAGCGCGGCGACACCGCTCTTGCCCTCGGGGTCGAACATCGCGCCGGCGTTCAGGCTTCCGGTCACGCCGATGGTCGCGTTGCTCCGGTTCGGGTAGAAGATAGCGACCACGCCGTTCTCGAGCACCAACCGGGTCGGAGCTACCGCGGATTTCGGGCTTGGGATATGGGACTTGGCAGGAGCCGCGCCAATACCCCCTCGCCCCTTGGGGGAGAGAGTTGGGGTGAGCGGTGAATCCGCCGGCCGGTAGGCCGGCACCCGCACCCTGAGTCCGTCCTGCTCCGCGCCAACTTCTGACTCCTGACTTCTGACTCCAGGCTCTGCAGGAACAAACTTTACCACCGTCCGGTTTTCTGCCGTCAGGTACTTCCTCGCCGCGCGCGAGACGTCTTCCCTGCTGACCTTACGCAGGTTCGGCAGGTACTCGTCCAGGTACTTCCAGGAGTACATCGTCTCGAAGTTGCCGAGCATCCTCGCCTGGTTCGAGACGCTGTCGTTCCCGTAGACGAACGATGCCTCGATCAGGTTGACGGCCTTTTGAAGTTCCTGATCGGTAATCCCCTCGGACTTGATTTTCTCGACCTCCGCCAGCAGCGCCGACTCGACATCTTCGATCTTCACGCCGTCGCGCGCCGTTCCGCCGAGCAGGAAGAGGTCCGGGTCCCGGCTGACGGTGTTGCTCGCCCACGCTTCGGTCGCAAGCTGCTTGTCCACGAGCGCCCTGTAAAGGCGGCTGCTCATCCCCTCGCTAAGCGCGATCTCCAGCACGTCGAGCGGATAGACATCCGGGCTGCCGATCGCCGGGTTGTGGAAGCCCATCATTACCCGGTAGGCGTTCCCGGCCTTGGTGGCGACGGCGCGCCGCTCGCCGAACTGGACCGGCTCCCGCGAGGTGACCTGCGGCACATCGGGGCCCTTTTTGATCTTGCCGAAATACTTGTTCACGAGGGCCAGCGCCTTCTCGGTCTCGAAGTCGCCGACGATCACCACAGTCGCGTTATTCGGCTTGTAGAAAGTCTTGTAGTAGGCATAGAGGTCGTCTCGGCTGACCGTCTGTACGTCGTGCGTCCAGCCGATCGTCGGCCATTGGTATGGGTGCGCCTTGAACGCGTTCGCGTAGAGCTCGTAGTAGATCAGCGAGTCGGGGTTGCCCTCGTCGCCCTCGAGTTCCGAGCGCACGACGGTCACCTCCGCGGCAAACTCCTTCGGGTCGATCAGGCTGTTCACCATGCGGTCGGACTCGATGCGCATCGCAAGCTCGAGTTTGTCGCTGGAGAGGGTCTCATAGTAGAAGGTGAAGTCCTTCCAGGTGGCGGCGTTGCTCAGCCCTCCGTTGCTCTGGATCAGCTTGTCTATCTCGCCCTTCTTGAGCGACTTCGTGCCCTTGAACTGCATATGCTCCAGGAGGTGAGACAGGCCGGTCTTGCCGAGCTGCTCGTTCCGCGAGCCGACCCTGTACCAGACCTGGAAGCTCACCACCGGCGCGGCGTGGACTTCCTTCGTGAGCACCTTCAGCCCGTTTGGCAGGACGGCCTCACGCACTTCAGGCTGCTGCGCCGACGCGACCGCCGAGAACAGCATCAGCAAAACGACGGACAGGTGAACGCTCCGGCATCTCATGGTCTTCTTCCCTCACTCGGCTGATCTATGGAGTGCCGAGGCCATTATACACGAACCAGGCGGTCTTCGCAGCCCGCGTTACACATACCCGCGGCCGGGCGACCTGCAGATGCGCAATAATATGCCCATAATGAAGGAGAGCGGCGGGCGCCGAGAGACTGACCGGCGGCCGTCAATCCATGGCAAGGGACTCGACTATCCTCACAACTCATCGCGGCTGTTGACTTAGCCGACGACTTGTGGTACACTCAGACGGCTGTCGGATCGCCGACACACAATATCCACAAGTCAGCAGCAGATACAGCCTTTTCCACAGGCCCGTTCGACGCCGGATGTCACCCGACACGGAAACACGGCGTCCAGTTTTCCAGGTATTGCTCCGAGAGGCAATGTTTCGTCCGGGCCTCATTGTGGGTATTTCGACCGCCGAGGGGGGCGATATTTTGACTTTTGACAACAAAGGTAAGACGAAATTGCGCATAGCGATCGCGGCTCTGCTCGCCGCGCTGATGGTCCTGTGCATCGTAGTGACCGCTCAGAGCCAGAGCGGACCCGCCGTCACCGTCACGATCATCGCGGACGGTCAGGAGTGGGAGTATGTCTCCACTCAGGCTACGGTCGGCGGAATCCTGAAGGAGGCGGGTGTCTCATTCGGGAAGCTCGACCGATGCAGCCATAAGATGGATGTGAAGCCTACCCCGAGCATGACCATCCGCATCACCAGAGTCACCACGAAGACCGTAGTCCAGACCAAACCGATCGCTCTCAAGACCACTTACCGATACGACGTCAGGCACCGCGGAGAGGATTCCGTGATCCAGACCGGCGAGGCGGGCGAGAAGGAAATCAAACTGCTGGTCTACTACAAGGACGGGGCTCAGTCTTCCTGCCGGGTAGTTGACACCAGGATCACCAGGCAACCGAAGGATCAGATCGTCGTAACTTCCCAGGGTGCGAGCCTGGCGTCGCGCGGAGGCGCCAGAGTCAGGACGCTGCGAATGATGGCAACGGCATACGAGCCCGGCCCACGGAGTTGCGGACGCTATGCGACTGGGCGAACGGCCACCGGAATGAGGGCCGGAAGGGGGGTCGCAGCCGTAGACCCGCGAGTCATCCCTCTTGGGACGAAGCTTTATGTGGAGGGCTACGGTTACTGCGTCGCGGCGGATACCGGCGGCGCGATAAAGGGCAACAAGATTGACCTTTGTTACGACACCTACGGCGAAGCAATCCGCTTCGGGCGCAGGTACGTGACCGTGCACATCCTGAAGTGAGCGCTGGACGGATGGGGATGGACCCTATACGAACCGCACTTTCCGGGCCGGAGTCGTACTCCGGCCCGCTCTGCATCCAGCCATGACCATTGACCTCACATCGCCCGCGCAACTGAAGGACCTCCTGAACCGCCACGGCTTCCACGCGCGGAAGCGATTCGGCCAGAACTTTCTGGTGGATCGAAACATCGTCAACCGGGTGCTGGATGCCTCCGACATCCGACCGGGCGACGCCGTGATCGAGATCGGCCCCGGCGCCGGTACGCTAACCGAGGGGATAGCCGAGCGCGGAGCGAAGGTTCTCGCGATCGAAATAGACCGGAAGCTCGTCCCGATCTTGGACGAGGTCACGGCCAGCCATCCGAACATCGAGATAGTGAACGCGGACTTCCTTGGCCTTGACCTTCCCGGATTCCTCGAAGAGAGATTCGACGGCGAGAGAGTGAAGGTCATCGGCAACCTTCCGTACTACGTTACCAGCCCGATAATCGCCCGGATAATTGAATCTCGCGAGCAGATCGAGCGTTCGATCCTGATGGTCCAGCAAGAGGTCGCCGACCGACTGCAGGCGTCACCGGGATCGAGGGACTACGGCTCGATGAGCATCTTCGTGCAGTTCCATGCCGAGGTCGAGACGGTGGCCCATGTGTCGAGGAACGTCTTCCTTCCTCCTCCCGATGTTTCGAGCGCTATCGTGCGCCTGACGCCGAGGACGCGACCGGCGGTAGAGGTGCCGAGCGAGACAGCCTTCTTCGACGTCGTCCACTGCGCGTTCGGCAAGCGGCGGAAGACCCTGCTCAACAGTCTCTCGGATTGCCCGGCGCTCGGCCTCTCCAAGGAAGAGGTCGCTCGCGTACTGAACCAAGCGGGGATTGACCCCGCGCTTCGCGCGGAGCGGCTATCGCTCGAGGACTTCGCGACGATCGCAAGGGCACTCTGACACTTATGTCCCACCCGCGGTTTGACATTTCACGCGTGTAAACGTATACTGAACCAGTGGATTTGGACGGCAAATCGGTTGTTGTGCGGTCATTCGCCAAGGTCAACCTGACCCTGGACGTGCTCGGGAAACGGCCTGACGGCTACCACGCCATCGAGAGCGTCATGCAGACCGTCAGCCTGCATGACACAGTCTCGCTCTCCCTTGGAGGCTCTTCTGGCATACGGCTTACCTGCGATACGGACGGCATACCGACGGACGCCCGCAACCTGGCGCATCGGGCGGCGTCGGCGGTCTTCGAGGCGAGCGGAGTGTCGCCGGGACTGGAGATCGCAATCGAGAAACGGATTCCCGCCGAGGCCGGGCTGGGCGGGGGAAGCAGCAACGCTGCGGCCGTACTGAGAGGTCTTGGCCTACTACTGGAGTTGAGCCGGGACGATGTCTTCGGTCTTGCGGCGCAGGTCGGCTCTGACGTGCCGTTCTTCATGGTCGGCGGCACGGCGCAGGTTTCCGGCCGAGGAGAATACGTGCATGCTCTGCCAGAGGTTCCCGAGATGTGGATCGTGGTCGTCAAGCCTCCGTTCGGCATTTCGACGCCGTGGGCTTACCGCAGGCTCGATGAAGTGCGGGCGGCAGGCGGTCAACCGACACCGGACAGCGAACGAGGGACGGCATCAATGCGTATGGTAGAGTGTGTCCGGTCCGGGTCTCCGGTCTCCGGTCTGCACTCTCTGGTCCATAACGATCTCGAACCACCAGCCATGGAGCAGCACCCCGATATAGCCGAGATGAGAGACGCCCTGAGAGAATCCGGCGCTCGGGCGGCGCTGTTGTGCGGGAGCGGCTCTGCGGTGTTCGGTCTTTTCGAGGACGAGTCGCAGGCGCGGAGTGCCGAGTGCGATCTGTCCGACAGGTCGGACGCATCCGGGAGTGCGGTTTTCGTCGCCCGGACGGTCGGCCGCGAGGAGGCACTGGATATTGACTAGCCCCAACGGCAGCCTGCCCGCGATCGTCCTTGCCGGAGCACCCGCCGAACCGGACATGGCGGAGATGCACGGAATCGTCAACAGGGCGGACTTGCCGATCGCCGGGCGGACGATGATCCAGCGCATCGTTGACGCGCTGATCGCTTCCGCGAATGTCGGGGAGATCGTCGTGATCGGCGATGCGGCATGCTCCGGAGATTTGAAGCGAATCGAGTCGCGAGGGTCACTGATTGACAACCTGATCGCGGGCGCCGAGACCTGCGCCGAGGCCGCTCGCATGCTGGTCTGCACGTCGGACATCCCTGCGGCGACGGCTGAGACGATAGACGATTTCGTCGGGCGGTGCGCCGACTACGACGCGGATTTCTTCTACCCGATCGTGACGAAAGAAGACAGCGAGCGGCGCTTCCCGGGAGTAAAGCGCACCTACGCGAAGATGGCGGAGGGAACCTTCACCGGGGGAAACATCATGCTGTTCAGCAGGCGCTTCATTCTGGAGAACGGCGACACGATCCGGAGCGTCGCGCAGAATCGGAAGAGCATCGTCGGGCTAGCGAGATTGCTCGGAATCGGCGTGCTGCTGAGAGTGGTACTCGCGCAGGCTGTCTGGCCTGGAGCAATCACCCTTGCGGATCTCGAGAAGGTCGCCGGCAGAATACTCGGCGCGCGGATCAAGGCCGTGACCACGCCAATGGCGGAGATTGCGGCGGACGTTGACAACCTCGAGCAGGCAGCGGACATCGAACGATGCATGTGACTGCAACCCACTGCCGCGACAGGAACGTTGTATCTGAATGACCAGACTCATCGAACGGATTCAGTATCCGGCGGACCTGAAGGTGTTGACCGCCGAAGAACTAAGGCAGCTCGCCGAGGAAATACGCGAGCGGATAGTCCAGGTCGTCTCCAGGACGGGAGGCCACCTCGCCTCGAGCCTCGGCGCTGTGGATCTCACGATAGCCCTGCACTCGGTATACGAATCACCGAAGGACCGGATCATCTGGGACGTGGGCCATCAGGCATATGCCCACAAGATGCTCACCGGCCGGTGCGCCTGCTTCGACAGCCTCAGGCAGTACGAGGGCATAAGCGGGTTCCCGCGGCGGTCGGAGAGCCTGCACGACGCCTTCGGCGCGGGACACTCGAGTACTTCGATCTCGGCGGCGCTCGGATTCGCCAAGGCGCGCGACCTCAGAGGCACGGACGAGAAGATCGTGGCGGTGATCGGCGACGGCGCACTAACCGGCGGCCAGGCGATGGAGGCGTTCAACAACGCGGGCCAGCTCGGCTCGAAGATGCTGGTCATCTTGAACGACAACGAGATGTCAATCTCACCGAACGTCGGCGCGCTGGCGATGCACCTGAGCAAGCTCCGCGCCCTGCCCCTCTACCGCAGGGTCGAGGACCGCGCAAAGAGCGTCGTCGAGAACCTGCCGGTAGGCGGCAGGACTCTCTCGCGCACCGCCGAGGGAATCCTGCACGGCGTCACGAGGCTGATCGGCTCGGAAACCGGCGTCATCTTCGAGGAGATGGGATTCACTTACCTCGGACCGATAGACGGGCACGACATCGGGCTGATGATGGAGATACTGAGCGCCGCGAAGACGATGGACGGCCCCGTCATGGTACACGTCCTCACCACGAAAGGCAAAGGCTACGAACACGCGGAAAAGGACTCGCGCCTCTGGCACGGCACCCCGCCTTTCGAGATCACGAACGGAGAGGCTCAGCCCTCGTCGGGCGATCAGACTTACACGAGCGCATTTTCCGACGCGCTGATCGAGCTGGCCACCGCTGACGAACGCATAGTCGCCGTCACCGCAGCCATGCCGGACGGCACGGGCTTGAGTTCATTCGCGGAGCAGTTCCCGGATCGGTTCTTTGATGTGGGCATCGCCGAGCCCCATGCGGTCACCTTCGCGGCTGGACTCGCGGCGGCGGGCATGAGGCCGGTCGTGGCCGTGTACTCCACCTTCCTCCAGCGCGCGTATGATCAGGTGCTGCATGATGTCTGCCTGCAGAGACTGCCCGTGGTCTTCGCGATTGACCGCGCTGGACTGGTTGGCGAGGACGGCCCGACCCACCACGGCGTCTTCGACCTCTCGTACCTGCGCCACATGCCGAACCTCACGATCGCCGCCCCGTCCGATCCGGTGGAACTCCGGGCGATGCTGGTACTGGCCCTGGAGCATCCCGGACCTGTCGCGATTCGATACCCTCGGGGGTCAAACCCGATGCTCCCGAGCCATGACGACGTCAGCGGGCTGGCGCTCGGGCTATCCGAAGTGATCGGCGACGGGGATGACGTCTGCATCGTGGCGATCGGTTCCATGGTGCATCCAGCGCTGAAGGCGCGAGAGATACTCCGCGAGTCAGGCACATCGGCGGCTCTGGTGAACGCCCGGTACGCAAAACCACTCGACTCCGAGGTGATCACCCGATTCGCACGCAAGTGCCGCAGGCTGGTCGTCGTCGAGGAGAACTCCGCGAGCGGAGGATTCGGCTCGGCAGTGATGGAACTGCTCGCTGAGGCAGGCGTCAACGATGTGGAGATACGCCTTATCGGCCTGCCAGACGAGTTCGCGGTCCACGGCAAGATATCGGTCCTGCGGGAACATTACGGGCTCGACGCGGAGCATATCGCCGCAGTCGCCGCCGAAGCGACAGCAACTGCTTCACGGCTGGCTTCATCCTAAGACGGCGGCCAGGGATGATCACATGGACGGTCGGAGGTGCGAGATGTCCGATGCAATGACCAGGCGCGATTTCCTGAGAGGCTCCCTGGCAGGAGCTGCCTGCCTCGGATTGTGCGGGTTGCCTCTCCCGGCGTACGGGGCGAAGAAACCGAACGTCGTGATAATCTTCTGCGACGATCTCGGTTACCAGGACGTCGGCTGCTTCGGATCGCCGAACATCAAGACCCCGAAACTCGATCAGATGGCGACAGAGGGCATGAGATTCACCAGCTTCTACTCAGCCGCACCCGTCTGCACACCGAGCCGGGCTGCGCTCCTGACGGGCTGCTATCCGCAGCGAGTCAACCTCCCACAAGTGATCAACTACAGCCACAGTATCGGCATCAGTTCGAAGGAGATCACTCTGGCTGAACTGCTCAGGGGTGAGGGATACGCCACGGCGTGCATCGGGAAATGGCACCTCGGGTGGCAGAAGGAGTTCCTGCCGACCAGACACGGTTTCGACTACTACTACGGCCTTCCGTACAGCAACGACATGAAGTACGGCGACGACAAGGTGCCGCTGATCCGCGGCGAAGAGATCATCGAGCAGCCCGCCGTGCTCGAGACGCTCACCGAGCGGTACACCGACGAGGCGATCAGGTTCATCAGGAAGCACAGCGATGAACCGTTCTTCCTCTACCTGCCCCACACTTTCCCGCACACCCCGCTCGCCGCGTCGGAGGAGTTCCTCGGCAAGTCCAGAGGCGGCCTCTACGGCGACGTGGTCGAGTGCATTGACTGGAGCGCCGGCCGGATCATGGAGACGCTAAAGGAACTGGGACTCGACGACAACACGCTGGTCGTATTCACCTCGGACAACGGGCCGTGGCTCGTCAAGGGCAAGGACGGTGGAAGCGCGCTACCGCTTCGGAGCGGTAAGGGCACTACATGGGAAGGCGGGATGCGCGAGCCGACGATCATGCGCTGGCCGGGACGAATCCCAGCGGGAACGACATGCTCCGAGATGGCGACGACGATGGACCTCCTGCCCACCATCGCCGCACTTGCGGGAACAAAGGCTCCGACCGACCGCATCGTTGACGGCAAGGACATCCGGCCCTTGATGATGGGCGAGCCGGGCGCTGCGTCGCCTCACGAAGCTTTCTACTACTACCGCGCGGACGAACTCCAGGCGGTGAGGTCCGGCAAGTGGAAGCTGGTTCTCGAGCACATTGACCGCCCCGGCAAGACCGACGTGCCTCAGGCGCTATACGACCTGGAGAAGGACATCGGGGAAACCACCGACGTCTCTGCGAAGTACCCGAGCATCGTGAAGCGCCTGGAAACGCTCGCCCGGAAGTGCCGCGAGGACCTCGGAGATGCCCTCACCGGCGCGGTCGGCAGGAACCGGCGGCCGTGCGGGCAGGTGAAGCAGGCCCCCGCAGGCTAAGGGCTCGCCGAAGGAATGCGCGCCTCGAAGTCCGCTATGATGCCGGCGACTTCGGGATCACTCTTGGTCGAGGCGTCAATAGTCACCAGATCGCCCCTGCAGCTCATCAGCGTGTAACGTCCATCGTGCGACGACCGGCGGAATATCAACCGGGTACGGCCGACGTGCAGGCCGTGCAGGCCGGCCTGGACGACGGGCACCGCACCGAGCGAGAAGGCCGTTCGTTCACCGACGGTCACCATTCGCGGAACAGACAGCTTCGTGTGCGTGTGCCCGCCGAAGATCGCATCTATCCCCGGAACTTCTCCAGCCAACTTCGCGTCCTCGTTCACACCGAGGTGGCTCAACACCACCACTATATCGGCCTGACGCCTCAGTTCGGGTATCAGCCTTGCGGCAGTCTCCGTCGCGTTGATGATCGTCAGTCCAAGCTCGCTCGCGGCCACGTAGCGTTTGTCGGTGCGTATGATGTCGTTCGTCAGTCCGAGGAACGCCACACGCACACCGCCAATCTCCCTGATGATGTATGGAGGAAGCCACGTCTCCCCGGTCTCGACGTCTACCAGGTTGGCGGCGATCCAGGGAAAACGCGACCGGCTGTAGTTGCGCACCGTGTCGGGGGAGTGCCACTCGAACTCATGGTTGCCCGGCACCATGACGGTATAGCACATCGCGTTCATCGCGGCCACGGTTGACTCACCGCGGAACGCCTTCGGAAGCGCTGTGTGGCCGTGGGCCGTATCACCGGAGTCAACGAGTACGACGGGTGTCTTCATGTCGGCCCGGGTGCGCTTGACCACGCCGGCGATTCGGGCCATCCCTCCCGCGTCGCGGATCGGCGCAGCGTTCCTGGAAGCGTCTCCGGGAAACGTGAAGGGCACATCGTGGGCATGCAGATCGTTGGTGCTGAGGAACGTGACCTCGAAGTACGCCGGCTTCTCGGCCGACGCAGCGCAAGAAACCAGCAGCAGCGCCGCCAGGAGTATGCACCCGTATCTCACCGACCACCTCAGTTGCTCCTGCCCGAAGCGGGCGGAGGTCTACTCTATCACGCCGTGCGCGAGCGGCCCCGGCGAACCAACGACTTCCTGACCAACCAGGGCGCGGCCGAAGTAGCTCGAGTACGCGGTCTTGAGGGTGTTCATGTCGCGCAGGCCCACAGAGTTGGGCGAACCGAACGTGTGCGTCAGGTACATGAGGTCGTCCGGATTCATGCTGTGGCCGCCTATGCCGAGCGCGTGTCCGAGTTCGTGTGCGATGATCGCCTGTATATCCTCGGCGGCGATGGGATCGCCCCTCCTGTCCCAGAGCGCGATCTGGACGGTCGCATCGCTCATCTCGCCGGTGCTAGGGTAGTAGTGGAAGGAGGTCCGCCCCCATGTAGTGCCTCCGAGCGCGACCTGGCTGACGAATGTGACCGAGACATCGGCACTGGACGACGAAGAGAGGATTCTGATCATCTCCCGCTCGCCATTCCATTCGGCGGCGGCCCATCTGTAGAGATCCGCGTCGGAGCCGAATATCGCAGCCCAGGCGACCGGCAGTTCAAAATGAACCGTCATCGGCAGGTCGCCCCAGTGGTAGAGGCGTCCGTCGAGATCGGCGACGTAGTTCGGAACGAACAGAGTCGCGTCTATGACCCAACCATCGGTGTTCGTGCCGCCGCATCCCGCGAGAAGCGCCAGGACGACGAGAAGAAGCAAGTACCGAGTCATGCGTGAGGTCAACGAGAGCCTCCCTGGGTATCCGGTCGCACCGTTGCGTCAAGGCAACATGCCTTCGAACACAGTCTACCATGGGAGACCCGCGAGGTCAAACGTTGAGCGCAGGCGCGGCGGGATGCTCGCAGAGTCAGGCCC
>JAGONM010000031.1 GCA_017993055.1 Armatimonadota bacterium | reverse complement strand
ACCCTCTCACTACTGTTGACAAGTTGATTCTGCTCTGGCGCCACACCCAGGACAGCTTGGTAACCGGGCTGATGAAGCCCAAGGAGCCGAAGCCAGGCAGGTTCACTTATATGTTCTTCCCTCCGCACTGGCTGAGTCCAGAGGACTTGCGGCGGCTGAACGGGGAAGGCTCTGCTGTACCCAAGATACCGGTGTCGGTAGACGCCGACGTCGTACCAATGCTCGAGCCGATAGTTGACCTACTGAAAACCGGTAATGCGTTTCCTCGCGCAGATGGAGTAGCATCCAAAGATGCAGTTGATGCTCGGGCCCAAGCCCCCACGTACATATTCAAGAAGGCAGGGGACTACTGGACAATCGTATACGAAGGCAAGGAGACACATCTGAATGACTGCAAAGGGTTACAGTACCTGGCTTTTCTGCTGCAGAACCCCAAACGAGCGTATCTCGCATTGCAGCTGGTAATGTATGTCAATGGCAACATTCCCGAGCCTGACCCCCAATACTCGTCGATGAGCAGAGAGGAACTTGAAAGCGAGGGTCTGGACTCCATCGGTTTGCATGAAGACGACGTAGAGAATGCGCGCAGTAGCGTATCTCATGCCATCAACCGCGTGCTGAAGAAACTGCGGAGATCAGATCCGGCCTGCTATGGCCACTTCCGCGCCTCAATTACCTCCGGGAAGCAAATCTCCTACCGTCCTACCACTCCCATTCACTGGGAATTCTGAGGAAAAGTTTCCGCACTGCCGTCTGTGAAGCCGTTCTTCACAGTGTGACGCCCATTCTCACACCTAGATTATGGAAGCCAGCGACCCGGCGGTAGGGTGCTACGGGCCAATCTCGGGGCTTCCCTATCTTGGCGTGAACAAGGCGGGGGATTTCGGAGTGGGTGACGGGCAGCACAAGAAGCTCAAGATCGTCAGCAAGACATCGGAAGTGCCGATGTCGGCGTGTGACGTCCGAAAGATGGAGGCGATTCTCGCGCGGGTTGTCGCTCGCGCCTTCGCCGCCGATCACCCGGAGTTGTTCCCTCACATGGCACGCATGAATGGAGACGAAGCGGATGTCAAGTGAGCATGAGTACGCGAGCATACCCGAAGAACTCAAGGCACGGCCCCAGTGGGTCTGCTACCGAATCGAGCAGCGTAACGGGAAGCCGACGAAGGTACCGTACCAAGCAGGGCGGAGGCGCGCAAAGAGCAACGATCCATCCACGTGGCACTCATTTCCGGATGTGGTCGAAGCGGCGGGCAAGCGTGGCAATAGATTCGACGGCGTTGGCTTCATGCTCTCAGAGGCCGATCCTTACGTCTTCATCGACCTCGACCACGTGGTGAGTGATGGTGTGATCGAAGACTGGGGGGAGAAGCTTATCGCGAAAGCCGACTCCTACAGCGAGTTCAGCCGGTCAGGTAGTGGCATCCACATCATGGTGCGGGCCAGAAAGCCAGGAGGGAGATGCCGGACACACGAGTTCCCGAAGTTCGAAATCTATGAGAATGCGCGTCTGGTCGTCTTCACAGGCAAGCTCTGCCCAGGATCCTCCCAAGAGATCAAAGAAGCCCAGTCAGTGGTGAATGAGATCTACTGGCAAGTCTTCGGACATGATCTGCCCGCCCAGCCTTCAGATCAACTCGCGGGGGCTCGGCGCGCTGCCGACTTGTCTGATTGCGAACTGATCCAGAAGGCCATGTCATCATCGAACGGTGACAAGTTTGGACGGCTCTGGAATGGAGATACCAGCGACTACGGCGGGGATCACAGCGTAGCCGATATGGCCTTGTGCTGCATGCTGTCCTTCTGGACGGGGCATAGCGGTGTTAGGATTGATAAGGTTTTTCGGCAATCGGGACTCATGCGTGATAAGTGGGATGAGAAGCACGGCGACAAGACCTACGGAGAGATGACAGTGGAAGCGGCGATTAGGGAAACGTCAGAGGCCTACCACGGCTCATCGGAAAGGATGGCGAGACGTATGCCGAAGAAGAACGAACAGGAGGGCGCGCGTGACCGGATAGCGCAGGCCAAGACGGTAGGAACCGCAGCGGCAGTGTTTGCAGTTGTGGACAGTCTCGCGTTGCTGGACATTGGCGAGTACGCAGACACGGTCAGGCAACTAAAGGAAGCCATCCCGCAACTCGATATGCGGGAACTGAAGGGGGCCGTGACCAAGGCGCGCAGATCGCAGCGCCCAGGTGCAACCTCTGGTTTGCCCGAGCTATTCGTGGGTAATCGTCAGCTTAGGGAAATGGGAGATGAGGCGATCAGACTGCTGGAAGCGTCGAACGTGCCGCCAGTACTGTTTGTCCGATCAGGCCTGCTGTGTCGGATGGTAGAGGATGAGCAGGGGCGACCAGCCATCGGCCTGGTGACGGAAGATATCATCCTCGCACGCTTGGCGAAGGTTTGTGATATCGTGGTTGAGGCCGAAGCAGGTCGGAGAAACGCCCTGCCACACAAAAGCCTGGCATCCTACATCCTGTCCGAGGCCAACTGGCCGTTTCCCGCGCTTGAAGCCATAACTCGTTCGCCTACAGTGAGACCTGACGGCAGCATAGCACAGCTACCCGGTTATGACCCCGTCACTAAGCTGTTCTATCAACAGGCATCCGGATCAGTTGTTCCCAACGTTGCCGAGAACCCAACCCCGGCGGAACGCAGCTCCGCGATAGCATTAATAGACGAACTGCTGCACGACTTTCCGTTCGATTGTCAGGCCAGCAAGGCCAATGCGATAGCGCTGCTGCTCTCCCCGATACTGCAACCTGCAATTGCAGATCTTATACCGCTTGCCCTGATCGATGCTCCGGCCGCCGGAACTGGCAAGAGCCTGCTTGCACTAGTAGCCGGCATCATCAGCAGCGGAGCGATACCTGATTTCACCGGGGCACCAACGAAGGAGGACGAGTGGCCAAAGAAGATCACCGCGATTCTGTCAGCCGGGCCATCGCTCGTCGTCATCGACAACGTGAAGTGCACTTTGAAGAGCGGCGACCTCGCAAGGCTACTGACCTCAAGGACCTGGAAGGAGCGTATCTTCGGAAAGAACACTGAAACCGTCGTGCTGCCCAACCGTGCAACATGGATCGCTACGGGAAACAACATTCAACTCGGCGGCGATATCCCGCGAAGGTGCGTATGGATCCGGATAGACGCCGGGGTAGCCAAGCCACACGAGCGAGACAGTTTCCTGCACCCATGCCTCGAGCAGTGGGTGACGGAGAACAGGGGGCGACTGCTCAGCGCGCTGCTGACGTTGTGCCGGTCCTGGTATGCGGCAGGTCGTCCGGAGTATCCGACTCGCGCTTTCGGATCCTTTGGGGAATGGACCCGAACCGTTGGTGGCGTATTGGCCCACGCAGGCATCAAAGGCTTTCTGCAGAATAGAGACCAGCTCTGGGAGCAGTCGGATACGGAGTCAACCGAGTGGGAAGCATTCCTCGCCAACTGGTTGGACGTTTACGGGTCACAGCCGATTACGCCCAAGGAGCTAGTGAGCGATATCGAAGCTGAGCGTCCTGTTGCAGAATCGGTTCCGGTCTCGATTGCCGATGCCGTGCACGGCAAAGGCGACCGGTGGAGCAGAATCGGATATCAGTTCAAGGCTCGGCTGGGACGACGATACGGCCCACGAGGGCTCAGACTGGAAAAGGGCCCGCAGAGGAGGAATGGCAATACATGGCTGGTAGCAGTAGATGATCATTGCGGCGGGACTAGCACCAACTCACGGCACCTCCGACCACAGGATCCAGACTCTGATAGCGCAGATGTGGAGGGTTGTGGACGGTAATGTACCCTAAGCGCGGAAACCGAGACAGATATGTCTTCTAAGCCGAAGAGACAATATCCTGTACCGCGGACCGGGCGTCACTATCCCTCCAAACCGTCAACCATCAACCGGTGTGGCTGCTGCCAGGCGTGATGTCGGAGACATTCTGAATGAGCTATTGACAGCATAGCAGTATGCTGGTATAATCGGGAAGGAGGTGGATCATCATGGTCAGACTGACGATCAGGTTGCCTGACGAATTGCATGAGAAACTGCGCTGGAAGTGCTTCCGGGAGCGGAGAAGCCAGCAGGTGGTACTCCTAGAGATACTTGATCAGGCTCTTGCCGATGTGCAAGTACCGGAGGAGAAAGAGAAATGAGCGCCCTACTCGACCTCGTAATCACACAGCCTGAGTTGGCCGGATCGGCATCGGACAAGCAGATCAAGGCATACGCGTGGGCACGCGTGTCAACGGACATGCAGGAGGAGAAGGGATTGTCTCTCCCGGAGCAGTTGCGGGAGATCGAAGCATACGCTGGGACGAACGGGATCGAGATCGTGCAGACGTTCTCGGAGGCAGCCAGTGCCTTTCAGAAGAAGTCCAAGCGTGTGGAATTCGAGCGCATGCTGGAATCGGCTCGCGGCAATCCAGAGATATCGGCGATTCTCGTGCACGATCTCTCCAGGTTCTCCCGCGACAGCCTTGAGGCGCAGATACTCCTTCAGGACCTGACACGTGCCGGTATCAAGGTGATATCGGTCACCGACCCGGACATAGACCCCGAATCTGTGGCAGGAACCTACATGAAGCACATCCTACTGGCGAAGAACGAGGCGTACAGTCGGGAGATCGCGTTCCATACGAAGAAGGGATGCCGATCCAACGTTCAGACACGCGACCCGGAGACAGGCTGGTGCTACAAGAATGGCGGACAACCGATTTGGGGATATCGAGCCGAGAGATTGATCCGGGGAGAGGTCAAGAAAGGAAGACCGCTCGTCAAGAGCATCTGGGTTCCTGACGACCGCATCGTTTCGGGCAAGCCCGTGTCGGAATGGGCGAGATACTGTCTTGTGGAATTGGCCGGCAAAGGCGCTTCCTTGGACGAACTCAGGGATTTCTGCAACGGGCGTGGCATTTCAGCCCCGAGACAACAGTATTGGGGACATACGACGTGGAACAGCCTGCTTCACCCCCACTGCCTGCTTCAGTACGCGGGATACGGCGTTTGGAACGTTCGCGGCAAGAATCAGCGGTACAACCCCGCATCAGAATGGGTGGTAGTTCCGAATGCTCACCAGGCGCTCATCAGTGAAGACGAGGCCAAGATGATCGTTGAAGCCCGGAGCGGCAGCAAGCGGAGGTGCTTCGACTCAGGCTACGGGAGAAGCAAGGACTCGCCTTACCTCTTGAGCGGCGGGTTGTTCACGTGTGGCAGATGTGGAAGCAACCTCCTAGGAATGCGCAAGACGGCTAGCGCAAGCTACTACATCTGTGGAAGCCAGCCGCATCGCAAGGGTCTGGGCTGCGGAACGGCTGTGTACGTCCCGCAGTGTGAGGTCGAATCGGAAGTTCTTGCCGGGATGGCTGAACTGCTCGATGTGTGCAGCGATGTGAAAGGTTTCGCGCGAGAGGTCAATGCAGAGCTTCGGCGGATGTGGGAGACCGAAGAGGGCCATGATCCGACGATCCCACACAGGCTTGGCGAGATTGACGCTAAGATCGCGAACATCAGGAAGGCTGTCGAGACCGGTATGCCGGACGCTCAGTGGGCGTTTTCGAGAATGGAAGAACTGATAGCGGAACGGGAGTCTCTGTCGAGCCAAGTCAGGACGATTGCGGAAGCGCCCCAGATCGACGCGAGGACTGCGCTGGCCTATCGATCAAAGGCGGACAAGATAATGGAAACTGGGACTTTGACGGACAAGAAGCAGTTGGTGAGGTCGTGCGTAGACCAGATAAAGCTGGCTCCGGATACCTTGGAAGTCGAAATCAACTACAAGATACCCGAAGCCATTGGTGAATGTAGTGGGAGCGGGGGTTGGATTTGAACCAACGACCTTCGGGTTATGAGCCCGACGAGCTACCGGACTGCTCCACCCCGCAGTATCGGAGGTATTATACCACGCGATACCGCCGCTGTAAAGGCCCGCGCGCAACATATTTGCTCGTGCCTGCCGACACGGCCCGGCCGATCTACTCGACGGGCACCTCGATGAGCATCGTGCGCTGCTTGGTCTCGAGCCTGAGATAGAGAGTGTCGCCCGATTTCACATCCTTCACGGCCGCGTTGAAATCGGCGACGGTTTCTATTGGCCTGCTGTTGACCGCTCGAATAACCGATCCGGCCTGCAGGCCCGCGCGCGCCACCCGGCTTGTCGGGTTGACCTTCGTGATAACGACGCCGGTCACAGTCGAGTCGAGGCCGTGTTTGCCCGCCAGATCAGGCGTCAACTGCTCCACGCTGAAGCCGAGTTTGCCGGTGACCTCCTCCGCCGGCTTCTCGGACACCAGACCCGGCGCCTCGGCAAGCGTCGCCTTCAACGTCACGCGCTTCTTGTCGCGCACGACCACGATGTCCACGGTCTTGCCCGGCACGCTCGTCGCCACCAGGTCGCGGAACTGGATCTCATTCTCCACGGCCTTGCCGTCGAACTCAACGATCACGTCCTCGACCTGCATCCCGGCCTTGTCGGCGGCCGTGTCCACGTCCACCGTGAGCACCAGCACTCCCTTCTTTACCCCGTAGCGCTCGGCGCTCTTCGGAGTGAGGTCCGTCGGAGCGACCCCAAGGAACCCCCGGCTGACCTTGCCGTGCTCGATGAGCCGGTCCATGACGAACTTGGCGGTGTTCACCGGTATGGCGAACCCGATGCCGATGTTGCCGCCCGCCGATGAGCGGATCAGTGTGTTTATGCCGATGACCTCACCCTCGATATTGATGAGCGGCCCCCCGCTGTTGCCCGGGTTGATAGACGCGTCGGTCTGGATGAGGTTCGGGTAGTAGCGGCCTTCCGTGCCGTCGGACACGGCGGCGTGACGGCCCTTCGCGCTGACGACGCCGACCGTGACGGTCTGGTCGTATCCGAACGGGCTGCCCATCGCGATCGCCCACGACCCGACTTTCACGCCGTCCGAATCGCCGAGTTTCGCCGCGGGCAGACCGCTCGCGTCGATCTTGATGATCGCCAGGTCGCCCCGGGGATCCCTCGAGACGGTGCCCTTGAACTCCCGGCCGTCCTTCAGCGTCACGGTCACAGTGTCCGCACCGCCGACTACGTGATCGTTCGTGAGGATATATCCGTCGGCCCGCACGATCACGCCCGAACCGAAACTCGGCACGCTCCGGCTCTCGGGAGCATTCTCGGGCGCCGGGATGTTGAACGGAAAGTTCTTGAAGAAGTCCTCGTCGAAGAAGGGCGAGTTGGTCGAACCGGTCACGGTTCGCTCGCTGGTGATGCTGACGACGGAAGGAAGCACCTCATCTGCGATCGAACTGAACGCATCCTCCAGGCCGTGGAGGACCGCTCTCTGCGATCCGGCCGGGGATGCATCAGCCGCGTAGGCGCGCCTGCTCATAATGTTCGCCGACAGGGAGACTGCGAGCACGGCGCACAGCGCGACTATGATCAGCGTTCCCGGTCTTCGCGATCCGATCAGTTGTCGAATGTTCAACGTCAACCTCCATGATGAGTTGGAATTGGGTGTTCAGCTAACGGCTTGCGCCGCCTAAGGCGTGTATCCGGACAGGACCAGCCCGCCGACGCGAGACCCGTAGGTGTATCTCGTGTCCCGCGCGGGATTCCATCTGTCCGAGCTCTCTTGATATACCGCCGCCGGTGTGACCGCCGCAGCGGGGGTCGCGGTCCCGACGAAGAAGGGCCGCTCCTCAGCAAATGTCTGGAAGGTAGCCGAAGATATCGGTACTCCGCCGAAACCCGGGACCTCGCCCGCGTCGCCCCCCCGGATCATGAGCAGGCCGGCGATAACGGCCACAGCCGCCATGCTGAAGCGCACGCCGGCCGGGAACGCGTGGAAGTAATCCCTGACTGCGGCCGTCATCCGCACGTAGAACGGGACATGCACCTCGACCAGCCTGCCGCAGATCCTGGCCGCCAGGTCTTCCGCGGGGCGCGGAGGACACAGCTTCCCGAACGCCCTCTTCATCGAGAGCAGCGCTTCGTGCTCGGCGGCGCATTCCGGGCAACCCGCGAGATGATGCCGGATCGCCAGCATCTCATGGCCGGCGATTTCCCCGTCAACATAAGCGGAAATCAGACTCTGTACCTTCTGGCAGTTCATTTTCGCATCCCCCTGACCGAGACCCGGATCCTTGTCGCGCCGCGCAGCTTCGACTGGGCGGGCAAGCGACATGATCCTACTCGAAATACGGCTTCAGCTTTTCTCTGAGCAGCTTCCTGCCGCGATGCAGCCTGGAACGAACCGTGCCGATCGAGCAGCCCATTATCTCGCTGATCTCCTCGTAAGAGAGGCCTTCGATATCGCAGAGGATGACGGCAAGCCTGAAATCCTCCGGTATCGTGCTCAGCGCGGCCTGCATCTTGGCATCGAGTTCGCCGGAAAGAGCTATCGCTTCGGGCCCTTCGGCGCGGTCCGGCACCTCGAGGGTGACTTCACCCTCGTCCTGTCGGATCGGCTCGTCGAGCGACCGGATGTAAGCCTTCGGTCTCCGCCGCAGCCAGTCAACGAAGATGTTCGACATGATCCGGTACAGCCAGTTCTCGAAGGGCATCGAGCGGTTGTAGTTGCCGAAGAACCTGTACGCCTTCAGAAACGTGTCCTGCGTCAGGTCGTCGGCGTCGGCGCTGTTGCCGGTCATCCGGTATGCGACGTTGTACGCGTGCTTGTGGTATCTCTGCACGAGCTCGTCAAACACCTTTCTGTCTTCGTTCTGAGCGGCCGCAACCGCCGAATCGCTCAGTTCCATGCTCTTTCCTCGCCGTTTCATATATACGGGCCTCGGCCCCGCAAAGTTCCGGTCGGAAGGGATTTCTGATACTGGTAATTGTACCTGAAAATCCCCATATTTGCAAGCTGTCACAAGCAGCCGGGCGCTCCATGCCGGAGGGTATCGCCCCTTCTGTTTGACTCCGGTCTCCGCGCAAAAGTATAATCAGTCCGTCCGTTCAGTCCCGCCTGTATTTGGGCATTTCGGAGCGAATCCTTTGAGCAGCAGCCGGAACGAGCCTTTTCGCCCGCGTCTCTCCATCGTGATCCCCGCATACAACGAGGAGGCGCGGCTCTCGGATTCGCTGGATCGGATCGCCGAGTACGTCGCCGGGCGGGATTATACCTGCGAGGCGATCTTATCCGACGACGGCAGCACCGACGCGACTCTCGCAATCGCGGAGGACTTTGCCGGGCGCCACCCGTGGCTGAGACCGCTTCACAACCCCGACAACCTCGGGAAGGGCTCTGCCGTGAGACTCGGCGTGCTGGACTCCTCGGGCGACTACGTCCTCATGTGCGACGCGGACCTCGCGACCCCAATCGAGGAACTGGACGGCTTTTGGAAGCACCTCGAGAGCGGGGCGGACATAGCGATCGCCTCGAGGCCGCTCAGGGAATCGCACCTGGTGCGCCGCCAGCCGATCTATCGTGAAGTAGCGGGCCGGCTCTTCAATCTCGCCGTGCGGGTTGCCGCCGTCCCGGGCATTCATGACACGCAGTGCGGCTTCAAGCTCTTCAGGGGCGAGGCGGCGCGGCGTCTTTTCGGGCTGAGCAGGCGCGACGGCTTCGATTTCGACATCGAGATTCTCTACCTTGCGCGACGGCTCGGATACCGGATCGCCGAAGTGCCCGTGCGCTGGTATCACCGCGAAGGCTCGAAGGTGAGCATGCTGCGCGACGGCCTCCGGATGCTGGCGGGCCTCGTGCGGATACGCCTGATGCACGCCCGGGTCGAGAAAACGGTTCGCAATGCAGAAGAGTGAGTTCGACAAGATGCGGTCGCTGGTCGGCACGCACTGGTGGTTCGCGGGACGGAAGCACCTCCTCCGCGTCCTGCTCGGCCGCCGGATCGAGCCGGACGCCCTGATACTCGACGCGGGATGCGGAACCGGCCTCGCGGAGGAGGTGCTTTCGCCGATGGGCACGGTGATCGGTCTCGACATCGCCGCCGAGGCGGTCGCGGGACGGTCGTGCGAATCCGCCGAGCAGCTCTGCCTCGCGTCGGTCAACCCCTCGCCCTTCCGCGGCGAAACCTTCGACCTGGTGGTCGCGCTCGACATCATCGAGCACATCGAGGACGACGAGGGCGCGATGCGGGAGTTCCACCGCATCACGAAGCCCGGCGGCAGGCTGGTCGTCACCGTTCCCGCCTACGAATGGCTGCGCAGCCCTCACGACGACGCCCTCGGGCACTATCGGCGCTACGGCGCGCCCCGGCTCCGGCGACTGATGCGCGATGCCGATTTTCGTCCGACGCGGATCACATACGCCGTCGCGGCCCCGCTTCCGGCTGCGGTCGTGTTCCGACTGGTCCGGAGGCTACTCGGCGGAGGATCGGGGAGCGACATGTTCGAGGTGCCCGGACCGCTCAACCGCGCGCTGACGGCGCTGATGAGGGCGGAGGCGGGCCTCCTGAAGCACATGAACCTCCCCTTCGGCCTCTCCGTGGTCGGAGTGGGGATTCGGGAATAGGGATTCGAGGCCGCCGCGCGGAACCGGCGTTCGGCCCTCGTCGCTCACAATGGACGCACACGCCATAACATCTTCAGACGGCTTTCGCGCGGCGGGGCTCGTCGCGCTCGGGGTCATCACCTACGCCTGGGGAATCGAGCCGTACCGCATCCAGGTCGTGAGACCCACCGTCGAGATACCCGACCTTCCCGAGCCTCTCGACGGTCTGACCATCTGCCACCTCTCGGACCTGCACGTCGGCGCGTTCCGACGCCTGGAGAAGGCGCTCTACCGCAAGCTCTGCGGACTCGAGGTTGACCTCTGCCTTATCAGCGGCGACCTTCTGCACAACGCCTCGGGGTTCGATCCGCTCGCAAGAACCCTGTCGGGCCTCGTGACGCGGCACGGCATCTACGCGGTGCCGGGAAACGCCGAGCACGACCCCTGGGCGGCAGGGCTTCCGGTGGCCGAGCGCCTGGAAGAGCGGGGCATCCGCGCGCTCGTCAATCGAGCGGAGACGATAACCGTCAGGGGCGTCGAGATCGCGATCGCAGGCGTTGACGACCCTTACCTCGGCCTCGACGACCCCGAGAAGGCGCTTGCCGGCACCGCCTCCGCCGGCCTGCGCGTGCTCCTCGCCCACTCGCCGGACATCGCGAAGGACCTCGGCGCGGAAGTGCCGGACCTGATACTCTGCGGGCACACGCACGGCGGGCAGATCCGCCTGCCCTTCACCGGGGCGCTCTGGCTCCACAGCAGGCATTCCGGGCTGGCGATCTCAGACGGCCTGTACGGGCCTGACACGCTCTCCGCTGTCGCCGGGCGCGACCTGGGCGACCTGCGCATGTACGTGTCGCGGGGACTCGGCGGAAGCGGGATTCGCGCGCGATTCATGTGCCGGCCCGAGGTCACCGTGATAACTTTGCGAAACAATGCAACTTCCGGCGGTGCAACTGCGTCAAAGTAAGTGAGCGATTCAGGGAGGGATGCTTACCGACAATAACCCGGATGGAAAGGTGGTGACGATGTTGCAGGACTGTGTGCGAGTGGACCTGGTGTTCCCGCGGAGCGGGCAGGTGCTGCATATCTATGTACCCGATTCGCACCTCGAGACCGTATCAAACCGCAATTATCAAACTCTATTATCCTTACTTGGCAAGAGCGCTCTGAGAACGTACATGGAGCACCTGCGCTTCATGCACAGACTTCCGGTGTGACTGTTGCCTCCTCCGGACGAGCCGGCCAGCGCAGGCCGGCTCGTTCTGTTTCTACCCGACCCTCTCATGTTTGACAAACCCCGCCGCCCTTCGTATAATCCCACAGAGTAGGGTCGTCTCGGCCGCCTCACCCGCCGGGACGGAATACGAAAACGGAGGTCGGACTGTGAAGAGATTTCTGCTTGCCGCACTTGCCGCCGGGATTCTGCTGGCTCCCATGCCTCGCGCACAAGCTCAGTACGGCGACGAGGCCCCCGCCAAGTTGTCATTCAAGGTGGGGCTCTACACACCTTCGGGAGCGGACTTCGGCGGGAAGCTGGAGGACTACTGGCGCTCCCTGGGCCTCGAATACGCGCTCGATCTCGATGAACTCGATCGGCCGACCACCTCCGTCGGCGCGTTTTTGACCAACGGCGACAACGACCTGGTTCGGGCGAGCATGGTCGGCGTGCAGTACGAGAAGCGGTGGTACGGCAACCAGGAAAACGTCTCGTCTCCCTACGTGGCCGCGGGGTTGGGCTACAACTTCCTCAGCTCGAAGGCGAGGGATTTCATATGGGAGCCCTGGGTTTCCAGAAAAGGCTCGAACCCCGGGATCACCGTGGCGGCCGGCTATCAGTTCAAGGACTCGTTCTACGGTGAGCTGCGATACTACTATTCAGGCGAGCTTGACAACGGCGTTGACTTCAGCGGGATAGGACTGAGCGCGGGCGTACGCCTTCAGTTCTAGCGCGCCGCCCCGTCAGACCGGCTCCTCGGCGAGTCCCACCGCCAGCATCGCCAGCGTCCGGACGCCCACGCCGGTCGCCCCCGCCGAGCGGTACGACGTCGCCTTGGGAGAGTCCGCCGGACCGGCGATATCCATGTGGACCCACGGCGTGTCGCCTGCGAACTCCTTCAGGAAGAGGCCGCCGGTGATCGCCCCGCCCCACCGCTCTCCGCAGTTCTTCAGGTCGGCGTACTCGCTCTTGAGCTGCTCCATGTAGTCGGGCGGCAGCGGGAGTTCCCACACTCTCTCCCCGGCCGCGGCGGCGGCCCGTTCAACCGAGCTGACGAGCACGGGATCGCTGCCCATGATCCCCGTGTAGTCGTGGCCGAGAGCCACCACGCACGCCCCGGTCAGGGTCGCGACGTCCACCATGAAGTCCACCCCGAGGTCCTTCGCGTACGCCATCGCGTCGGAGAGTATCATGCGCCCCTCGGCGTCCGTCGTAATGATCTCTACGGTCTTGCCTGCCTTCGTGCGAATGATGTCGCCCGGCCTGTACGCGGATCCGCTCGGCATGTTCTCGGCGGCCGGCACGATGCCGATCACGTTGATCGCCGGTTTCAGTTCCGCGATGGCGCGCATCGCCTGGATGACCGCCGCGCCGCCGCTCATGTCGAACTTCATGTCGGGCATCCCGTCGCTCGGCTTGATCGAAATGCCGCCGCTGTCGAAGGTGAGTCCCTTGCCGATCAATCCCAGGGTCTTCGAGGCGCCTTCCGACCGGTATCTCATCACCATGATCCGCGGGGCCTGAACGCTTCCGGACGCCACCGCCAGGAGCGCCCCCATGCCCTGCGCCTTCATCCAATCCCCGTCATATGACCCGAACTCGAGGCCGAAACGCTCCGCCGTCTCCCTCGCCCGATCCGACAGCGTCTCGGGATTCATCACGCACGACGGCTCGTTGCCGAGAGTGCGGGCGTCGTTCGTCGCGCGGCCGAGGATGACGCCGGTGCGGACGCCCGACTCGAAGAGCGTGACCCTGTCCGCCTCGCGCTCCACGATGGTCAGCGTCTCCAGCGGGGCCGAGTCCTTCTCCGCCTTGTAGAGATCCGGGTCGTAGTCGGCGATGATGCTCGCCTCCGCGACGGCCTGCGCCGCTTCCCGGGGAGGAAGCCCGCCTATCCCCGCGCCGTGCACGATGGTGGTGACCTGTCTGAACGACTTCTTGCGAAGGAACCTCACCGCACTGCCCGCGGCCTGTCGAACGGCGAGGAGATCGAAGTCCCCGCTCTTCCCCAGGCCGACCACGAGCACCCGCTTCGGCGCGATCTTGCCGTGCGTGTGGATCAGCGTCGTCTCATTGAGCTTGCCCTTGATCTCCCCGCTCGCGATGAGTTGGGAGATGAGCCCCCCGAGCGCGGAGTCCACCGCGCCGGTGGCCCCGCCCGGCGTCGAGACGCCCTCGAACAGATTGACGATGAGCACATCGCCCGGCACGTTCGTGATCTCACCATGCGCTACGAGTATCTCCAAGACGTTCCTCCTCGGTTCAGATCGGGCGTTCTGTTACTTCAGCCCGCAGAGTTTCACCAACAACATCTCGAGGCTCAGGCGGTTCGATGCGGCCTCCGCGCCCAGGCCCTTGATCGCAAGCTCGCAGTCGAGCACCGCCCTGAGAGACTGCACCAGTTGCGCGGAAGTGAAACAGCCTGTCTGCGGGGCGAGCTTGCGCAACTGCCACTCCGAGAGCGACAGCACACTCTGATCCTTAGGCAGCAGGTCGCGGATCTCCTCCGGGGCGGATTCATGTGAGCGGACGCCGGCCTCCTTCATAAACCGCATCTGGTAGAGCAGGCGGAAGTTCCTGGCCAGCAGTGCGAGGATGCGCAGAACCTCACCTTCGGGCTTCGGGCTGGCGGCCAGCGTCTCGTCGAGCAGCCGCATCGCCTCCCCGGCCTGTTTGCCGCCGATGGCGTCGATCAGCGCGAAGACCCTGTCCTCGGGCGACAGGGTGGCGACCGACTGGACGTCCGCCATCGTGATCTCTTCCCGATCGCCGACGTATGCCGCAAGCTTCTCGATCTCCCGCTCCAAGAGCGCCGCACTGCCCTCCACGGCGCGAGATATCGCCGCCGCCGCCCCGGGATTCAGCGTCTTGCCCAGCTTCCTCGCGGTGGCTGTCGCGACGGACTGCATCTCGTTGGACCTGAGCTTGGCGAAGCTCACCAGGGTCCCGTGAGCCTTGACCGCCTTCTGCAGCGCGGTGCTCAGACCCTTCTTCTCGCGTCTGCCCTTCTGCTCATCCTCGTCGTCCTCCTCGGAGGGCTTCGAGTTGGACTGTTTCGAGGCGGAGGCCGCGTTCTCGCCGGCCAGGAGGATCAGGCAGCTGAGCGCCGGCAGCTTCGGGATGAAGGCCGCGATCGCCTCCTGATCGTCCTGCGGCAGGCGCTCCACCCGCTCCACGACCACAACCTTGCGCTCGGACATGAACGGCGCGGTGGAGACTGCGGACAGGACGGCCTCGGCGGACGAAGAGTCACCGTCTACGGTCTCGAGGTCGAACCCTTCGGATGCCGGTGCGACCAACGTGCCTGTCAGATCGGCGACGGCGCTGCGCCGGCGAACGTCCGACTCGCCGGTGAAGAGGTAGACTCTCGATATCGAAGCCGCGTCGGGGCGGGCGTCTTTCTTAGCAGGCAATCGTCTCTCCTCGATCGTTGAGCATCTTGCGCCTGGAAGCCTGGCGAGCGCCGCGAAGCAGGTCGCGGAGCAGCGCGGAGGTGTCGGCTACCCGCTGCCGGGTCAGAGTCCGGCCGGCGTACCGGGCCTCGACGAAATCAGACGTGACCGCCTCCGCCGCGGGAAGGAGATCGGAGCAGTTCGGCCGCAGGACCGCCTCGATTCCGCGCAGGTACTCGATCGGAGTCGTCGAAGGGTGCCTGGGATGCCCGAGCCGCGCGAACGCGTCGCACATTCGCCGGAAGTTCTCCCCGGCGCGGCCGACGGCTGACGCCGATGCCCTCGCGCCTCTCCGGCGCAGAAGCCTGTCTAGCAGCTCGACTTTCATGAGGTATCCGACCAGGGCAAACAGCGCTGCAAACAACCAGAAAGAGTTGCCCCTGGACCCGATTCCGGCGACGATCTGCTTCCACGCGCCTCTCACGCGGTCGGCGATGCTCAGGCCGCGCTCCTGCGGCGCGGGGTCGAACGAGACCCACCCGTGGCCGGGGAAGAATGCCTCCACCCAGGCGTGCTTGTCCTTCTGCAGTACGTGGTAGATGGGCCTGTCGTCTTCCCTCTTGCCCTGCGCATATCCTACGGCGACACGGCAGGGCACCCCGGCCATGCGGCACATCACCGCCATCGAACTTGCGAAGATGTCGCAGTAGCCCCGGCGCGACTTGAGCAGGAAGTGCACGACGGCGTCCTCGTCGAACGGCGCGGCCGGCGCGGTGAGGTCATACGTGTAGTTCGACTCCAGGTAGTTCTGCACCGCCATGACCTTGTCATAGGACGTCGGAAGCGCCTTGACCAACTCGTCCACGGCGGCCTGCAGCTGCATGCAGGAGTCGGGGACCTGCAGGTACATCTCCTCGATATCCGCGGGGTAGAGCGTCGAGGCCTGCCTCAGGTCGCGTGGAGTCGCGGAACTCACCAGCGAGCTTACGGCGTAGACGCCCCCCACGCCGTACGGGAGTCGAAGGCTCACCCGCCCGTTCGAACTCAGGAGCATCTGCGGCCCGCGAAACGCCACCACTTCCGGCTCCGCCGCCGCGTAGACGCTGGAGATCCGGCCGCCGGTTATGCGGAACATCTGATCGACGCGCCGAACCTTCGCCCGCGCCCGCGATTCCGGGTCCAACGGCACTGTGAAGGACGAAGGGTAAGACGGGAAGCGAGGCGACCCCGTCCCGGTGCGCCCGCCTCCGGGCGAGTAGGACAGCTCGGGCTGGTCGCCGGGCCGGAGAGTGCTCATCCATCCGCGGCCGGTGTACCGGTCGTAGACCTGCGACCGCCAAAGCAGGCCCTCCCTGCACATCACCATCATGACCTCTCGCTCGCCCAGGACCGAGGGGCCGGTCGCCACCTCCATGAAATCGCTGTCCGCGAAGGGCTCCTGGGTGGTGCGCGCGTTCCGGGCGATGAGCGACGGGCCGGCGGCCCGCTCCAGCGTCGTCTGAAGCGCCCATCCCAGCACCGCGCCGACGATCAGCGCCTGTACGGTGATGCCGACCGCCAGTTTCAGGTTGCCCTTCACGCGCCGCTGTTCGTCCGGGGCGGCGTGGCTCAGGGCGTTCTGCTGGACGAGAATGAAGCACCCGAAACACAGGTACATGATGAAGTACACGAGCGGCTGGCCGCTCGGATCGAACGTGGACATCAGGCCGATCAGGCTGAGAGGCGGAACGCATATGAACAGCACCGCCCTGTCGGACCGCAGGTTGAAGCTGTACACGATCATCAGCCATACCAGCATCGCCGCGAGCACGAGGTCCGGCGACGTGAGGGTCTGGATCGGCAGGACGATGTACCTGAATGAGGGGTCGGCGAAGATGAGAACCGTGCCGGCCGTCAGCAGCAGGAGAAGAGCGGCCTCGGCGAACGCGCGGCGCAGCCTGCCGAGCCGAACCGCAAGGCTTGCCGCAAAGCCCAATAGAAGGCTGACCATCGCGAGAAGAGTGAACGCCGCGTCGCCGACCGCGCGCCCCATGACCAGCACCCCCGTGGATGCCGCGCCCAGGCCGGCCGCATAGAGCGAGACCCTCGCGTATGTTGTGGATTCCGGCAGTTCGCTATGCTGCATATCTGTAAGTTACCTTCGCGTCGGGACTCTCCGGCGAACAGGCCACCACAATCACCGATGCCCCCGCCGCGGCCAGCTCCGCCACCCGGCCGTCCAGTCCGCGCGGCCGGTCCGGCATCATGTAGACCAACAACACCGTCATTCGCACGTGCCGCGCCCTGAAGCCGCCGGCGCACTCCGCAAGGCGGTCGTCTATCTCCGGAGTGACGCACAGAATCACCGAGTTCTGCGATATGACGTCCGCGTGCCGCATGAGAACGTCCGAGAGGGCCTCTTCCCGGTCTGCCTCGACCAGCGCGAGCGCCTGCAGTACGGCGTAGTACTGGTCCTGGCCCTTCCCGGCCGCGGCGGCGGGGCCTTCGATGCCCGCGCCGATCAGCCGGACGGCGCTTCCGCCTGTCACGGCGTCCTGGGCGATGCCGGCCGCCAGCCGGACCCCGTGCTCCAGGGAGGAATACCGCCCGCGCCCCAGCTCTGTGCCCTTCTTCAGCTCGACGGCGATCACCGTATCCTGCGCGAGGCTGTGCTCGAACTCGATCACGTTCAGCCGACCGTGCCTGGCGGTGGACTTCCAGTAGACCCGCCGGAGTTCATCACCCGGCTGGTACTCCCGCACTCCGTGGAAGTCAATGCCGCTGCCGCTCGCCCCTGAGCCTTCGAACTGGTAGTCGCCGTACTCCCCGCCGGCCGCGGACCGAATCTCGTCGAGGCGCACCGGAGTCGGGAACGCCAGGATCCGCGACTGGAGCGGGTACCCGGCGCCGAAGTCGAAAAGGCCGAGCGGGTCAGTGGCCCGCACCCGAACAGGGCCTATCAGGTGCTCTCCGCGTTTGGTCGGCACGACGCCGTACGAGAACGCGACGCCGTCGGCGCTCGCCCGGACGGCCGCCGCCGCTCCGACGACTCCTACTTCGAGCGTGTCACCCGAAGAGCCGGGCGCGCCGCCCTCGGCGGGAGCCAGCCACTCCGAGAGGGTGTCCTCGACGCGTATCGGGCCCAGCAGCCGCGAATGCCCGCGGATTCGGAGCGACAGGCGCAGCAGTTCGCCCTCGGACGCATATTCCGGCGCCTGTCTAGAACAGCTCAGGCTTCGGAGCGCGTACCGCCCGAGCAGATAGGAGATGAACGGGATCGCGGCGAGCGCGGCCGACATCACGTACAACTGGCGCATCCTCAGCGCGAGGGACACCGCCAGCAGGAACAGCGACGCCATCAGGATTGTGAGCAGCTTCGTGTGCGTCATGGCAGGTCGAACGCCGGGCATCGGCGGCGGACGGCAGTCACCGCCCCGGCGGCGCTACGCGACGGGGACGGGCACCGTCGAGAGAATCTCCGCCACCACGTCTTCCGGGACGATCTTGCGCATTCTGGCCTCGGGCTTCAGGATGATGCGGTGCGCGAGCACGGGGCCGGAGAGCGTCTTCACATCGTCCGGCAGGACGTATTCCCGGCCGGATATCAAGGCCAGCGAGCGCGACAACTGAGAAAGATTGATCGAGCCTCTCGGGCTGGCTCCGAGGGCGATGCTGGGATGATTGCGCGTGGCCGCGACCACCGCCACGATGTAGTCGCGCAGGGAGGTCTCCAGGAAGACGTCTTTGACGGCGCTCTGCAGTGTCAGCACCTCTTCCGCGGACAGGACTTGGCGCATGTTCGAGAGGGGCTGCCCCGGCACGTGCTTGTCGAGGATGAGCGACTCCTGGGCCGTGTCCGGGTAGCCGACGGAGAGCCGGACCATGAACCGGTCGAGTTGTCCTTCCGGGAGCGGATACGTGCCCTGGTACTCGATGTTGTTCTCGGTGGCGATGACGAAGAAAGGCGACGGGAGCGGGTGCGTCGTCCCGTCCACCGTGACCTGCCTCTCCTCCATGCACTCGAGCAGGCTCGACTGCGTCTTGGGGGTCGCGCGGTTGATCTCATCCGCTAGGACGAACTGCGCGAAGACCGGCCCCGGGCGGAACTCGAACTCGGAGGTCTTCTGGTTGAAGATGGACGTGCCGGTGATGTCCGCCGGAAGTAGGTCCGGGGTGAACTGGATGCGCTTGAACGAGCATCCCAGCGCCCGCGCCAGCGCCTTGGCGAGGGTGGTCTTCCCGACGCCCGGAACGTCCTCGATCAGTATGTGCCCGTTGCAGAGGACACTCGCCAGCACCAGCCGCACCATGTCGCGCTTGCCGATGATGACATTCTCGATCTCGTCCAGGACCAGATTCGCCTTCTGTTCGATTTCCTTGTTGAGAACACTTGTCATAGCCTGCACCATTATACCCGAAAATCGGCGGAGGCGGCTTCCGCCGTCACCCCGCCGAGCAGCCGCTCTCAGTTCTTATGACTATTCCCCGCCGGCCCCGGTTCCACCTTCCGAGCGTCAGGCAGGACATCGCGCCCGCTGACGGGAACTGAACGGGGAGGCCCCGCCCATGACAGCCGGCAACAAAGAACTGAGTTGGTCGCTCACGAAGGCGCGGACGTTCGAGGAGTGTCCCCGGCGCTACTACTACCACTACTACCTCTCTCGCGCGGGCAACGTATTCGATGCGCCCGATGAGGCCCGACTCGCATTGGAAATGAAGGGCATCCAGTCGCTCGACATGTGGGCCGGCGAAGTGGTCCACTCGACCATTCAGTGGACTCTCGAGGCGATCAGGGGCGGAGGGACGCCCTCCGCCGAGGAAGCCCGCGCCGAAGCGAAACGGAGGCTGAGCAGAGGCTGGCGCGGTTCGGCCGGCAAGCTCTGGAAGACCGAGCCGAAAGGCGGCCACGCCAACCTCTTCGAGCACTACTACGGCATGGCCGTCGGTGACAAGGCCGTCGAGCGGGTGAAGGACAAGACTTACGTCAGCGTCCGCAGCTTCATGGAGTCGGACATCCTGCGCGAGATCGCCGGCGCCCCGGCCGACCGTTGGCTTCCCATCGAGAAGTACGCCTCGTTCCGGATGGACGGCCTGCTCGTCTACGTGAAGTTCGATTTCGCGCTCCGCGACGGGGCTCAGCTTACCGTCTACGACTGGAAGACCGGCAAGCCGACGGCCCAGGAACTCCTCCAGCTGACCGTCTACGCGATGTATGCTTCCGACAAGTGGGGCGTGCCGATCGAGAACACGAAGGTCTGCGCGGTGCATCTTCATCCGGAACTGGACCCCCGGGAGCATCTGATCGGCGTCCCGGAGATGGACGAGGTGCGCGAGCACCTCAAGCAGAGCTTCAAGGGCATGGTGAGCCATCTCCGCAACCCCTCGCGCGACATCGCCGCGATGGACGACTTCCCGATGACCGGCAACCTCGCGCGCTGCCCGAGGTGCAACTTCAAGGGGATCTGCCCGCAGTCGAAAATCGCCGAGGGCCGGCTCGACGACGAAGACGTCCCGATCCCGGACGACTGGGAGCTGTAGGCCCTTACGCCAGGACCTCCTCCGCGCAGGTCGCCGGAAGCCCGAACTGGTCCGTTAGCTCCCTGAGGATGACCTTGCCGCCGACCACATTCAGGCCTTCCCGAAGGGCGGGATCGGCTCTGAAAGCCCCCGGGAAGCCTTCGTTCGCCAGCCGGAGGACGTACGGCAGGGTCTCGTTCGTCAGCGCGTAGGTGGAGGTCACCGGCACCGCCCCCGGCATGTTCGCAACCGCGTAGTGCACCACGCCCTCCACGATGTACGTCGGCTCGCTGTGAGTCGTCGGGCGGATCGTCTCGATGCAGCCGCCCTGATCCACCGCAACGTCAACGATGACCGCGCCCGGCTTCATCAGCTTCAGCATCTCCTGGGTAACCAGCACGGGCGCGCGAGCGCCTTTCAGAAGGACGGCCCCGATCAGCAGGTCGGCCTCACGGATCCTGTCGCAGATCGAGTAGCTGTCGGAGAACAGCGTCGTCACGTTCTTCGGCATCACGTCGTCCAGATACCGCAGGCGTTCCAGGTTCACGTCCATGATGGTGACGTTCGCGCCCATCCCGGCGGCGATCTTGGCGGCGTTCGCCCCGACGACTCCCCCTCCGAGTATCAGCACGTTCGCCGGGGAAACGCCCGGGACTCCCGCCAGCAGGATTCCCCTGCCCCGCATCGGCCGCTCCAGGTACTCCGCGCCCTCCTGAACGGCCATCCGCCCCGCGACCTCGCTCATCGGGGTCAGAAGCGGCAGAGACCCGTCGGCCAGTTGGATCGTCTCGTAGGCGACGCAGATGCCCCCGGCCTCGATCATCGCTCGGGTCAGTTGCTCGCTCGCGGCGAAGTGGAAGAAGGTGAACACCATCTGCCCGCGCCTGATGAGCGGGTACTCCGGGGGAAGCGGCTCCTTCACCTTGACGATCATATCTGAGCGCGAGTAGACCTCTTCCGCGCCCCCGACGATCTCCGCGCCGGCGTGTCGGTATTCCTCGTCGGAGATTCCCGTGCCGACTCCCGCCGACCTCTCGATCAGAACGGTGTGCCCCGCCTTCGCGAGCAGTTCGACTCCCGCCGGGACCAGCCCTACCCGGTACTCGTTGTCCTTTATCTCTCTCGGCGTCCCGACTATCATCGTGAGAACCTCTCTGAACCTTCTGCCGCAAGACGGACGGCCCCCGTCACCCCGGCCTGATCCCCCAGCGCGGCCGGGACGACCTCCACATCGTCCGCGAGTTGACTCATCGCCCGTTCGCGCACCGTCTTCCTGACCTGGTCGAGCAGGAGATCGCCCGACCCGGTGACGACTCCCCCGCCGAGGATGATCCTGCGCGGGTTGAGTATGTTCACCACGTTCGCCGCGCCCAGGCCGAGGTACTCGCCGGTCTCGGCCAATATCTTCAGGGCAAGCGAGTCCCCCTCACGCGCCGCCTGCCACACGTGCTCGGCGGTGACCGCTCCGACGCTCCCGGCGAGGTCCGCGATCAAGCTCCGGACCCCTCCTTCGAGGCGCTCGCGCGCCCGGCGGGCGATGGACGTGCCCGACGCGAGCGACTCGAGGCACCCGCGCCTCCCGCAGAGACACGAGGGGCCGTCCGGGAGTATGACCTGGTGGCCGAACTCGCCGGCGTTCCCGCAGCCTCGGTAGACCTCGCCCTCGATGACGATCCCGCCGCCGATGCCCGTCCCCACGTTGAAATAGGCGAAATGGTCCACCCCGACCCCTGCCCCTTCGCGAGCCTCACCCAGCGCCGCCAGCGTGACGTCGTTGTCCAGCATGACCGGCGCCTGAAAAGCGTCCTCGAAGTACCCGCCTAGCGGGAAGTCGTCCCAGCCCGGCAGGTTCGGGGCCGTCAGGATGACGCCCCGCTTCCGGTCGAGCGGCCCCCCGCACCCGACGCCGATCGCGCTCACGGACGGCGTCCCGGTCTCGCGCATCAGGTCGCGGAGGGCGGATTCGATGGAGGACAGGACGGCGCGCGGGCCGTCCTCCCGATGAGTCGCGATCCTCCGCCGGGCGAGGATGCGCGCGGCGTCATCCGCAAGCGCGGCGATGGTCTTGGTCCCGCCGATATCTATCCCGAGAACCGCCATCCCCACTCCCACTCCCAATCGTACTCGTACTCCTACTCGTACTCGTACTCGATCAGGGCGAAGCATCGGCATCAGACCCGCCACCGCGGAGTGATTCGACGGGCCGATGCTTCTCCCCTACAGGGCCACTATCTCCGAGACCGCATTGAACTGGTCCTTCAGCGCCGGGTAGAGCCTGCGGTAGACCGAGTAGTACCGATCGTAGACCGCCCCGACCGACGCATCGGGCTTCGTGGACGACGAGACCTCGATCGTGTTCCGGCAGGCCGCCTCCACGCTCGGGTAGACCCCGGTGCCGACTCCCGCGAGGAGCGCCACACCGAACGCCGGGCCCTCGTCCACATTGATCAGCACGTGCTCGTTGCCCGTGACGTCAGCCTGTATCTGCCTCCAGACCGCGCTTCGAGCGCCCCCGCCGGACGCGCGGACCTGCGAGATCGGCACGCCCATCTCCTTGAATATCTCGAACGAGTCGCGCAGGCCGTATGCCACGCCCTCGTACACCGCGCGGACGAAGTGCCGTTTGTCGTGCCTGAGCGTGATCCCGAAGAACGTCCCCCGCGCGTTCGGATCGGGGTAAGGAGTCCGCTCGCCCGTCAGATACGGGAGGAAGACAAGCCCCTCGCATCCCGGCTCGATCTCGGCGGCCTGCGCGGAGAGGATGTCGTAGACCTCCGACCCGGCGGCGCGCGCCTGCTCGATCTCGGCCTGAGCGAACGTGTCGCGGTACCACCTGAGCGACCCGCCGGCGGAGAGCATCACTCCCATGACGTGCCACTTGCCGGGGACCGCGTGGCAGAACGTGTGCACCCTCAGGCCCGGGTCCACGACGGGCTTGTCGGCGAACGCGAACACCACCCCGGACGTGCCGACCGTCGAGGAGACGATGCCGTTCTCGACGATGCCGTTCCCGACCGCGCCTGAGGCCTGATCCCCTCCGCCGCCTACAACCGGAGTACCGGCCTTCAAGCCGGTGAGCGACGCGGTCTCCTCGGTGATCCGGCCGCTGATCTCCGGCGACTCATACGCCGTCGGCATCCAGTCGCGAGGTATCCCCGCGCCGTCGAGCATCTCATCCGCCCACCGGCGGTTCGTGACGTTGAAAAGCGATGTCCCGGAAGCGTCCGACACCTCGGTGGCGAACTCGCCGGTCAGCCGGAAGCGGATGTAGTCCTTCGGCAGGAGCACTCTGCGCACCCTGGAATAGGCTTCCGGCTCGTTGTTCCTCAGCCAGACGATCTTCGGCGCGGTGAAGCCGGTCAGGACGGGATTGCTCGTCAGTTCGACGACCTTGTCCTTCCCGATGGTCTGTGTGATCCAGTCGCACTCAGCGCCGGTCCGCTGGTCGCACCAGAGGATGCTCGGACGGATGACCTGGCGCCGCTCGTCGAGGAAGACCGCCCCGTGCATCTGACCCGAGAGGCCGATGCCCTTGATCTCAGCAGGTGAGACGCCGGACTCGCGCAGGACGGTTCGGACCGTGGACACCGTCGCCTGCCACCAGTACTCCGGCTCCTGCTCCGCCCAGAGCGGCTTCGGCGTGCTCAGGGGATATGTGTCAGTCGCGGAGGCGACCGCCTTGCCGGATTCCTCGATGAGGAGGGTCTTCGTGCCGCTGGTGCCGATGTCTATGCCGAGCAGATACGCCATGTGGATGCCTCTTTCCCGGGAACGCCCGATGCCCTGAGAGTTGCACACTTCTTATAGCACAAAAAGAGCCCCCCGACAAGCATTTCCCGAGCGCCTGGAGGGGAACCCTCTACGAAGCAGAACAGTCGAATAGGCGGTAGATAATCCGGACAGGAGATGCGACGAGTGATCCCGATGATGGCTGAACGTTACGAGTTGAATGGTCTGGCGATGCTGGTGGCCCTCGCGCTCGCGCCGCCATTGCTCACGCTCCTCGCGTTCATGGACTGGCTCAAGTCGCGGTTGACCGGCGCTCGCAGGCGAAGATGGCTTCCGAGGCTGGCGCTGGCCGCCGACGCGCTGCTGCTGCTCTGTCTGGCAGATGGGTGGCTCATCGAGCCGCACAGGCTCACCGTCACGCGAATCAGCGACACCTCCCCGAAGGTTGCGTCCGGCACCGGTGAACTCAGAATCGCGCATGTCTCCGATATCCACTTCGAGAGGAATTCGCATTCGACCGACAGGGCGCTCCGGACAATCGCCAGGGAGAAGCCGGACATCATCCTGCTGACCGGCGACATCCCGCAACTCGGGCCGTTTGACCGAGATCAGTTGCACGAATGGCTGAGGCGACTTCGCGAGATCGCCCCTGTGTACGCCGTCCCGGGCTACTACGAGGACGAGGCCGTGATCGCCGGAAGCCCGATCAGCGACGGCGTGCTGCTCGCGTCGGAACACATGCCGACTGAGGTTCGCGGGACGAAGATCGTCATCCAGGGCTTCGGGCCGTCAGACCGCATTCATCCTGAGCAGCGCCCGAAGACCGATGGCGCTCTGTACGTCGTGCTCGACCATACGCCGGACAATATCCCTTACGCCGCTGGGTTGAAGCCCGACTGGTTCTTCTGCGGACACACTCACGGCGGCCAGGTTCGACTGCCGTTCTGGGGCGCGATCATCACGGCGTCGCACACCGGCAAGCGCTATGAGTACGGACTCTATCGCGTTGGACAGATGCAGGCGTTCGTCACTAGAGGGATCGGCCTCGAACCGCGCCCTGCCCCGCAGGTCCGTTTCCTGTGCCCCCCGGAGATTGTCGTGCTGAGCATTCGGAGGTCACCGAGCGGCGCACAGTGAACAGTACTATGGTCTCATGATCAATCTTTTCGCAAGAGGTAACCATGGCAAAAGTCAAGCCCGGTCTGGAAACGCTGATCGGCGAGCGGATGGATCTCGTCGAGGGCAAGCGAGTCGGTCTCATCACGAACCACAGCGCGGTCACGAGCGACACGACGCACATCCTCGACGCGCTGCTCGGCGCGGGCGTCAACATCACCGCGCTCTTCGCCCCCGAGCACGGCATCCGGGGAGACATCGCGGACGGCGGCGAGGTGGTTTCGGGCAAGGATTCGCGCACCGGCATCACCGAGCACAGCATCTACGGCGGATCGGGGAAGCCGACGCCCGAAATGCTGGAGGATGTGGACGTCCTGATCTACGACCTGCAGGACATCGGCGCGCGGTACTACACGTTCATGTCCACGATGACGAACTGCATGCAGGCCGCGGCGGAGAGCGGCAAGGGGTTCATCGTGCTCGACCGCCCGAACCCGGTGAACGGGGTGACCGTGGACGGGCAGGTGCTCGAGATGGACTGCACCTCCTTCATCGGCCTGCACGCGATCCCCGACCGCCCGGGCATGACGATCGGCGAGCTGGCAGCGATGTTCAACGACACCCTCGGATACGGCACGAACCTGACCGTCGTGAAGTGCAAGGGATGGTCGCGCGGGATGTGGTGGGAGGAGACGGGCCTGCCGTGGGTCGTGCCCTCGCCGAACATACCGACGGTGGACAGCGCGCTCGCGTTCACGATCACCTGCCTGATCGAGGGGACGAACCTCTCGGAGGGGCGCGGGATCACCCGGCCGTTCGAGATCGTCGGCGCGCCGTTCGTTGACCCGTTCAAGCTGGCGGACCACCTGAACGCGGTCGGGCTGCCCGGAGTGCGGTTCAGGCCGGCGCACTTCATCCCCCGCACGTCGAAGCACCAGGGCGTCTCCTGCAGGGGGGTGCAGATCCACTTCATGGACCGGAATGCGGTCCAGACCGTCCGCACGGGACTGCACGTGGTGAAGGCGCTGCGCGACCTGCATCCGAACGACTTCGAGTTCCTGCCGGTAAACTCGTCGGGGCGCAACCACTTCGCGCACGTCGTCGGCAGCCTCAAGACTCAATCCGGGCTGGAGGCGGGAGTCCCCGCGGATGACATCTATGCGTCGTACATGGACGGCCTCGATTGGTTCAAGAAGCAGCGAGAGAGGTATCTGCTGTACTAGGTACGGCCCGTAGCCGCAGGCTCTGTGTCTGCGCGCAACACGCGCGCATGAAGGGTGCGGCTGCCCTCCCGCTCCGTGAGCCCTGAGTGCTCGAAGCGAAGCGGAGAGTGTATCGAAGGGCGGCTTGCGGCATGAGGCCGTCCTTCGATACACGCGCCGGAGCGCGCACTCAGGACTAACGGGTTCGGGGCCTGGGAGTTCAGCCCCTAGCCGCAGGCTTTATACCTGCGAAACCAGAGCGCACCCATGAAGGGTGCGGCTACGGGGCTGCGAACAGGAGAAACGAAATCAGAGGAGGAGTGGTGGAGCAGGGGGGATTCGAACCCCCGACCTCATCCGTGCGAGGGATGCGCTCTCCCAACTGAGCCACTGCCCCACTCGGACGGCATTATACCAGAGTCCCGCCGCGGAAGTCAACGAGTTTTGGACCGCGGGGGGCATTTCTGCAGAGTGGGCAAGCCTCTCGATGTGCCGCCGGAGCGGCTGCTCGAGGAGATCGGTTGAGGATGCCCCGGGCCTGTAACCCGCGGCTGCTCGAGGAGATTGGTTGGATGGTATGCCAGGCTGCCCAGGCCCAAACCCCGTCCAGTCTCGAGTAGCCCGCAGGGCATATCGAGAGACGGTGGCATCTCCGCCGACCGAACCCGAATGCACACAACGGATGGACAAGGAGTATCAAACATGCCGAGAGTCAAACCCGGCCTCGAAGTAATGCTCGAGCAGAAGATGGAGATCATCCGCGGGCAGCGCATCGGCCTCGTGACGAACCACAGCGCCGTCACGGGCGACTTCACGCACGTCGTGGACGCCCTGCTCGCAGTGGGCGCCGACATCAGGGCGCTCTTCGGACCCGAGCACGGCGTCAGGGGCGACGTCGCGGACGGCCGGGAGTTCGTCTCGTACCTGGACCCCCGCACGGGCATTCAGGTCCACAGCCTCTACGGGCGCACCAGGAAGCCGACGCCCGAGATGCTCGCGGGCATTGACCTCATGCTATTCGACATCCAGGACGTCGGCGCGAGGTTCTACACATACCTCTACACCATGTCGTACTGCCTTCAGGCGTGCGCGCAGAACGGCACGAAGTTCGTCGTGCTCGACCGCCCGAACCCGGTGAACGGCACGGCGGTCGAGGGCAACATCCTCGACACCGGGTTCGCATCGTTCGTCGGCCTGCACCCGATCCCGATCCGGCACGGATTCACCGTCGGCGAGGCGGCGCAGTTCTTCAACGGAGAGCTGGGATTCGGCGCCGACCTCGAGGTCGTCCCGTGCCAGGGATGGAAGCGCGCGATGTACTACGACGAGACCGGCCTCCCGTGGATCATGCCTTCTCCGAACCTGCCGACGATGGACGCGGCGGTCCTCTACACCGGGCTCTGCTACATGGAGGGCACGAACGTCTCCGAGGCGCGCGGCACGAGCAAGCCGTTCGAGATGGTCGGCGCGCCCTTCATTGACGGCTACAAGCTCGCGGACCGCCTGAACTCGCTCGAACTGCCGGGCGTCCGCTTCCGGCCGACGAGTTTCTACCCGAGCCTCTCCAAGCACAAGGAGGCGCAGTGCTTCGGCGTGCAGGCGCACGTCACCGATCGGGGCAAGCTGCAGACCGTCCCGCTCGGCCTGCACCTCGTGAAGGCGCTGCGCGACCTCTTCCCGAAGGATTTCCAGTTCCGCGCGCCGGGAGCGTCCGGCAAGCGGTACTTCGACCTCCTGCTCGGCACGGACAAGGTTCGCGAGGGGATCGAGTCGGGCGCGTCGGTGGAGGAGATCATGCTCCCGTGGCGGAGCGGCCTCGAGGAGTTTATGGTGAAGCGGCGGCCGTATCTGCTCTACATGTAGGTGAGGGATACAGGAGCCGCAAGTCGGAATGGGGATACGTGTAGGTGTCGGTCACCGTTCCCGAGCCGTTCGTCAGGAACCTGGTCGAGCCGAGCGCGTCGAAGTGATAGTAGTTGGTCGTCGCGCCGTCGATACGGGCGATCAGCGCTCCGTTCGGCTCCCGGATGTAGTACACCGGAGTCCCGTCGTGCAGTTCCTTGATCACCGCCGGGATTCTGGATGCTGCACTAGGGTGCCGTCTTGCCACTGCCTTTGTCACTCCGATCTGTTCCTGCGCTCCGATCGGGAACCCCTGGCCCAATAGCGGCCACATCTGAGTCGCCGAACTCGCTCACCGCAATATGCACCTTCGCATTGGTGGCATACTTATACTGGTAGAAGAAACTCCACCACTTGACACCGTCGAGTGTCTTCGCTCCGAATGAACGGGGCCCGGTGAAATCCGTCGTCTTCAACTTCCATCTATCACAGAGCTCGACCATGTACCCATCCGCGATCTGCTCTGCCTCGGCATACGTGACCTTCTTCCTGGGTGTACAGCCGATCACGCTCATCACCAACAACAAGACCGCAAGGCCGAATGCGATTCGTCTAACTGCTTCGTCGACCGTCTGTATAGTCAATCTGAGCACTCCTTCGAGTTCTTTGAGAATGTACAAACACCTTTAGAAATAGGGCATCCGCACATTTGGCATAAGCCTAAGCGGATCAAGAAGTGGTCTTGGTACTGTGTATTGACCAGGCGGTCGGTGGAACGATGCCCAGGCCACGGGGGCATAACCGTCTATGCTAACAGGGTACGGCTTTGCGCCCACTCCTTCAAACGAGCGCCCCAGAGTCGTTAGAAACTCAGCCATTCTCGTCCGGTGAGTACTTCTCTGAAAGTCGAACGTGTCACGATCCCCGACCACCCGACCATCAAACGTCCAGGAATTCGCGGAGCAGATCTCGAGGGTGCCTTTTATTCGCAACTCTAGTGTGCCGACAGCATAGGCGTCGAAAAGGCTCTTCGTTGGGTCGAAACTGACCAGTCGGTACTCGTCAATCTGGTACTTCCCGGGTCTACCACCATTGATCAGCCCATACATGGTGGTCCACTTTGAGATATCTATCGCGTCGAGATTCAGCTCGGTTATCGGCAGATGATAAGGCCTGTTCTGTGTGCCACCTATGTATGCGTCCCACATGTCCACGAAACGCCAGCGGCTCATAAGGCCGAACGGATCCGCCCACATTAGCGGCTTGCCGCCGACGTAGGAGTACCAGTTCAGTCCATCCTGGATCGGATCCCTCTGAGTGAACCGCCCCGTCAGCGCATCGTAGAACCGGACGCCGAGCTGGAGGAACTGGTAGCTGCTTTGGCTGAACAGGTTTGAGTCCTGGTAGTGGGAGTAGTACCCGAGCTGCCCTACGAAGCGGTACGGCTGGGCGGTCGAGCCGGTGCTCGCCGTCTGCTTCCCCCAGGCGTCATACGTGTAGGTGTCGGTCACCGTTCCCGAGCCGTTCGTCAGGAACCTGGTCGAGCCGAGCGCGTCGAAGTGGTAGTAATGGGTGCTGGCACCGATTCGGGCGATGAGTTGTCCGCCCGGCTCGCGGATGTAGTATACCGATCCGCTCGGCGTCTCCTCCTCGATTACCGCCGGTATCCCCGCCGTCGTGTCGTAGACGAAGTACCAGGTCGTGTCGGTGTCGCTGCTCGTGAAGCTCACTCGGTTGGAATCAGCATCCCACTCCATCTCAGTGGGATAGTTAGCCCCGACGTGGGTCACGGACGAAAGCAGGTTCGCCGGGGTGTACTCGAACGTCTTCTCCAGGTTTCTCGGCGAGTCGTCGTCGTACTGGTTCTCCATGCTGCCGGTCCCGAGGTAGTCGTACTGGTGCTCACCGGGGAACCTGGTCAGCTGATCGGCGGCGTTGTACTCCATCGGGTTCGGAGCGGTGGGGGGATTCAGCCGATTCCCGACCCAGTCGTACCAAAAGGACGACGAACTCTCGCTCGCGAGGCGGTTGTTCGTGTCGTAGCCGTAACTCCGCGTGCCGTCCCAGTCCTGGATCTCGGTCGGGTTGCCGGAGTCGTCCCGTGTGTTGTAGCTGATCGGACCGCTGGTCAACAACGCGTTCGACGAGTCATAGTGCCCGATTTCATCCACGAAATACCTGGGATCCTGCGTCGTAGCCGTAGGTCGATCAGTCATGGTTTGGATTGCATGTGACGTACTAGCAAGTCCGCGATTCGATTCTGATCGGCATTTCGCGCTAGCTCGATAGTTGTGAAGCCCTGTGTCACCACTTCTGGGTCTGCTCCTTCATGCAATAGGTAGGTTACTACCGCCGTGTGCCCTTCCATTGCGGCGACCTGCAGGGCCGTGTACTGGACAGATCCTCCCCCATTATCGTCGATATTGAGGATGTGGGGACGCAGTAGTTTCACCACGCTGAGATGCCCGGACCTAGCGGCCTCTCTGAATGCCTCATCGTCCACGCACGCACCGTTTCTCACAAGAAACGCAGCTACTTCGAGGTGCCCATGTCGCGCAGCAAGAGCCAAAGGTGACCAATAGTGTTGTCTCGAGTTGATAGCCTGTGGGGCACGCTTCACCTCGGCTATTGCCGCATCAAAGTCGCCCAGCGCGGCAGCTTCATGTAGTCTGCACCCAGACTTAGCTCCCGAATTCCTAAGCAGGTCAACTGCGGTACGCTCTCCACTTTCAACCGCAAGCATCATGGGTGTCAGCCCGTCATTGTCACAAATGTCCGGATCGGCACCTGCAGCCAGCAGCAGCTCTATGATCTGAGAACTGCCGCGCTCGGCAGCGTAATGCAGCGCCGTCCACTGACGGTAATCCCTATACGTCACTTCTGCTCCCTTGCGAATCAGAAGCTCCGCAATGCTCGCATGGTTGTTCTCCACAGCTATGATCAATACAGACTGCGGAGTCCGGATAGCCCTCATTGTCGAAACCTCTGCGTTTGCCAGCTTGGGCGACTGCCTCAGGAGTTGAGCTGCGCTTGTGTAGTCGTTGTTCCTAATGGCCCTGACCAACTGGTCGCGCCTAGCGTCCCCTTTTGAGCAGCCACAAGGGACTACGACCAGCATTGAGACAGTAGCGCACAGGACTCGGAGATAACGGAGAGCTGGCTTCTGGCGCTTCCTCATGGCCTGATCACTCCTTCCAGTTCTGTTCGTTGCTACCACGGGGTAGTGCTCTCATCGCTTAGGCTTGGGAGGGTCTAGGATCACTAACTCCTTGTGGTGCTCCATGCAACACTCGATACACGACTTGCTCTTGGCTGCGGCGCATGACATGCCAATGTTGTTATTGTGCTTATCCATGCTGCACTCTTCTGCCCGGTCTGGCACTAAGAACTCGGGTAGCGGAGCTTCGTAAACAGTATTGAGATAGGTGCGCACACCAGTCGCCCCGACGCAGTCGAACACCCCCTTGCAGTCCCTCATCGTCTGGCAGGCTCGAACACAGTGACCAACGGCGTTCTTCTCGTTTCTGCCCTCGCCACCGCTGTCATCAAGTTGGATGTTCTTCTTTGCCAGATACTTCTCTGCCTCTACCCAGCCCTCGTTGGCAGCACGCCGACTGCAACTGTGACAGGAAATGAACCATCTGGCTGCAGCACACAGGAGTTGCTCTACGATCTCCCCAGACGGATCTACCGCCAACACTGGCTCATTGCTGACGTAAGCGTAGTTGGACAATTTCACGGAAGGCACAGGGTCCCTCTGCGTAAACCTCCCGGTCTGGGGATCGTAGAACCTTACCCCAAGCTGAAGGAGCTGCGGGCCCTCCTCATCGAAGAGGTTCCCGTCCTGGTAGTGCGAGTAGTACCCGAGCCAGCCGACGTACCGGTACGGCTGGGCGGTCGAGCCGGTGCTCGCGGTCTGCTTCCCCCAGGCATCATACGTGTAGCTGACCGTTCCCTTCCAGTCCGTGAGGACTCGGGGTTCACAGCAAGACATGCCCACTTGACCTTTCGTCCACGGCCATCTCTCACCCAGCACTAGTTGTCTGAGTTCGTGCCTTTCGGTAGTGCCGCTCTTCGCGACGCCGCAACTTTCGCGGGGATGAGTATGCTGTTCAAACGCACCCTGTCGGTATTTGGAGCCGATGCATCATTCGGCCATTCATACCGCAAGATATACGAGACGACGTCGCCACTGGGGCTTGTCCACTCGCCCATCCATTGTCTGACGTATACCCAAGGCGTCTTTGTGCCGTCCTGGAATTCCTCCCAACCGGTTACATGGGACGAGGGGCGGTCCGGCTGCAGATAGCTGTTCTGCAGCGGCTTCCAGCCAAGGCGGCCAAGTCGGTCTGAGATGCCCTTGAGCGCTGCCTTTCCCGGATACGGCTCAATGAACTCGTATCGCATCTGTCTAGTGCCCTGGAAGGTCACGAACTCAGGCCCCTCGGCGTTCGGCAGAACAACGAAGGCTGCGGGCTGCGACCCTGACCGGTTGTGCACCGCATAGAACACCGCCACCACTGCTAGGAGCAGCACCGCCACGATAGCAATGGGCAGTCTCTTCTGAGAACGGTTTGACATAGATATCACCTATCCCACCTTTCTATTCGAGATCCTCGCCGTCATTCAGACAGCTTACTGTGGCATACGGCACAAGCAATCCTCCCCGGTACTCGTCAGAATAACGAATCCGGGCGTCTTCCGCGTGTCCTGAAGTGACAACCTTGGGAGCAAACGCCAATCCCCGGCGTGTTCGTAGAACACTGGTCTGACGAAGTGCCGCCAGTATGTCCAACTGCCGCCGTATCCGCACGGCCCCCAGGTCTGGCAGGACATCTTCTGCTTCATCGGCTCGAGACGCTTCCAGAGGTCCACACTCCTCTCGCTCCGCTGCCAGATGCAGTTGCAGCCAACCATGTTGTCGCTCCCCCAAGCAATACCCCAGGTCGGCTCGTATCCCACCTGCTTCCACGAATGCTCAGTCCGGAGATGCCTGACCAACGTTGGAGCCGGGACAAGAGACAGGGCATCATCGCGAACTGCCCTCTCGATAGCTGTGCATGCAAGCCCAGAAGGATCGACTCGGCCTAGAGGATCGTCAGAAGCATGCACGAAGCAGTTCAGCCCATCCTTAGCCGGATCTCTCTGCGTGAACCTCCCCGTCAAGGCATCATAGAACCGGACGCCGAGTTGGAGGAACTGGTAGCCGGACTGGTCGAAGAGGTTCTCGTCCTGGTAGTGGGAGTAGTATCCGAGTTGCCCGACGTACCGGTACGGCTGGGCGGTCGGGCCGGTGCTCGCCGTCTGCTTCCCCCATGCGTCATACGTGTAGGTGTCGGTCACCGTTCCCGAGCCGTTCGTCAGTAACCTGGTCGAGCCGAGCGCGTCGAAGTGATAGTAGTTCGTCGTCGCGCCGTCCACCCGGGCGATCAGCGCCCCGTTCGGCTCGCGGATGTAGTAGACCGGATCACCGTCGTTCTCCTCGATCACCGCCGGGATGCCCGCCGTCGTGTCGTACACGAAGTACCAGGTCCCTATGGGAGTCGTGCTCCTCGTGAAGCTCACCCGGTTCGCATCACCGTCCCACTCCATCTCGCTCGGATCGTTCACTCCGGCGTGCGTTACCGACTCCAGCAGCTCGGCTCCGGTGTAGGTGAACGTTTTCTGAACGCTCCCCTGGCTGTTCTTCTGCTGATAGAGACTCCCCGTCGGGTAGTAGGTATACTGATGCTCACCGGGCCACGTCACCAGCTTGTCCGTGTCGTCATAGACCATCGGGCTCGGGTCTGCCGGCGGGTTCAGCCGGTTCCCGACCCAGTCGTACCCGAAGGACGACGAGCTCTCACTCACGAGGCGGTTGTTCACGTCGTAGGTGTAGCTGACCGCCCCGCCGGGATACGTCACGGAGGTCGGGTTCCCCGAGTCGTCCCGCTGCGAGTAGGTTATCGCGCCGATGCTCTGATCATCGGGCTGGAAGTGCTCGATCTCGCTCACGAAGTACCTCGGATCGGTGGAATGGTAGTCATACGTCGTATACGCGTCATTCCCGAGCTCAACCCGCGTCCGGTTGCCTACCTCGTCATAGATGTATTCGGCGATGGAAGCGCTGTTTTCCTGCACCTCTTTCAGCCACCCGTTCGCGTAGTAGAGGTAGTCGGCAGGCCTTCCGGGGACGAAGATCGTCTCCTGGGTTGGGCGTTTGTCTCGGAACACGGGCGTCTCCTAGAAAGAGTGATCCTGCCCTAGCATAGAAGCCTCTAGAGCCGCATATTGTCCTTCTTATAGATTAAACTACCGATGCCTTCTTCAGCAGCCCCCCTGTCCCCCATTACTGTCCGTTTCTCTCTGTCCCCTTTTTCATGTCCCCATTTCCTACAGCCCACCTACCATGCAATACACGAATCGGCAGTCGGCACCAGCGCCGGCTATCCATCTGTACCGCACATATTAGGCTATCCGGACGCGTCGCTTCCCCTAGCGCGCATATCAGCCACTTCCCATCATCCGACCACTTGACTTCATGGACATCGGTCGCTCCACAATACGGAAGCAGTTCTGCGGGACGTGTCGGATACCAAGCGGCTATCTGCGTTCTCGTCCGTGCCTTGATGTCATATAGCCCTACCTGTACTTGGTGGAAGGAGGAGCTACTTGGCAGCAAGTAAGCCACACGACCACCTTTGTGATCGATTGCTGGTAGGTGGCCAGGCCCGAGATCGGCCAGCAACGTGCCTGACTCTGAGAACACATAGACGCGGCTCTCCCGCTCCAAATCGACTGACAGTGCAACGGCAGCGAGTCCATCAGTGCTCCACGTTACCGGGCTGTGCACGGCAGTGACGTGGTGCCCTGGCACCTTCAGGATACGCGCTGAAGAGCGCTTTCCTTTCAGGTCATAGCAGGTCAAGACGGCCCTACCATCTGCTGCATCTGCAATACCAATGCGGCCATCATACACACCGGCTTCGCCGCCGCCTCGGACTGGTATCGGGTGGATCTTGCCGTCACCCAGCATGACAAACTGGCCAGTCTCGGAGTTCGGACTGCAGGCCTTGCACAACCATCCCTGTGGACGCCGCATCCCGCTGAGCAATGATACTACGTGCCATCCATCCACACACCCATCTGCTACGCTGGTCCCATGCTCTGCCGAGTAGACGCATACTGCATCTGTCTGCCGGTCGAGGAATGCGATCACGGACGTACACTGATTGGCACCACACTCCAGGCGGCGACCAGTGCGAAGTATGGAACTCACACTGAGAAGAGTGGCTCCTGTTGCCACAAGTAGCAGTGAGATGACCGTAACCTTCGTCTTCGACGGCGAAAACACACCTGCCTCCTACTACTCTATTTACAGCATTCCTTACCGTCAGGATCTATGCATGTTGCATAGTTGCCTATCGCGGCAGGGGCGAGGACGGCAGGGCACTTGAATCCACATTCCGTAAACACGTGTACGATCCAGGTCACGCAGTTGTATACTCCTCCCCAACTACTCAAGCCGTGGAATGCGTAGTAATGATCCTGCTCGCGCAAGTCACGCTGGATGTGGTTCTTGATACAAGCTAGAGCCTTGTCGGACACGCAGGTGATGTAGCACTTGGAGTTCTTCTTGCGGGCATCCGTATCTACAACTTCGCCGCGCCCGTGCGTAACGCTCTCTCCGGGATAGAACCCGTAGCACTTATCACCGATACAGATGTACGCATGTGAACCCAACGGAAAATACGGATCGTAGCACATCTCGACGCTAGCCATACCGCTGGGATCAATGAAGCCGAGCGGATCTGCTCTGCAGTAAAGATAGGTCGAGCGCGTCATGTCCTTGACCCGGTCAACTTGTGTGAACCTACCCAAGAGCGCATCGTACATCCTCACCCCAAGTTGGAGGAACTGGTAGCCGGACTGGTCGAACAGGTTCGTGTCCTGGTAGTGCGAGTAGTACCCGAGTCGCCCCACGAACCGGTACGGCTGATCTACAGAACCGGTCTCCTGGTCGTGATCGAGCAACTTCCCCCACGCGTCGTAGGTATACTCATCCGTGACGGTTCCGCTCGCTCCGGTGAGCATGCGCGTCGAGCCGAGCGCGTCGAAGTGATAGTAGTGGGTGTTAGCACCGATTCGAGCGACGAGTTGTCCGCCCGGCTCGCGGATGTAGTAGACCGGATCACCGTCGTTCTCCTCGATCACCGCCGGGATGCCCGCCGTCGTGTCGTACACGAACTCGGTCGTCGTGTTGTCCTCAGAACTGGTGAAGCTCACCCGGTTGCCGTCGGCATCCCACGTCATGCTGCTCGACGGCGAGTTCTGCACGCCTCCATATTCGCCGGCCATACGCTGATTCCCTCTGGGCGATGGTATCCACATCCGCCTTGCCACCGCACAGGGCCTTCGAGCGTCGAACTGCCCCCGGGTCAGCAACCCCGGAGGCCGTTCGATCATAGAGTCATACCAAGTGTCTTACGTTCACCAGTAGCATGATGCAGAGGGTCACCAGTGATACCAGAACCAGAAGCGTCCACACGGGCAACCTCTGCTCACGAGGCTTGGATGTCAGCTGTCGCAGGTAGAGGGATGCCGTCACCCAAATCACTATCAGGAAAGCCTCCGCACCTCTCTGCCACCACCACGTTAGCCCACGAAGGTACTCAGATATCAAGAGCCATATGCTAAGCCCTACAATCCAGAACAGGGCAGGCCACACATCTTGCCAAGTAAGGTGTCTATCCCCCATAGTCTCGTCCTCTGCCACCCTCCGCTTGCCTAGCGCAAGAGTTTATAGTAGCAATACCCTTCACACGCTACCACTGTCAGCTCGGCCACAAGTAGGCAACGTTGTGCTCCGATTCTGAGCCCGCCTCCTCCTTGTTTACTTCTAAACACTTTCGCCAGCTTCTTGGTCGCATCACAAAGTAACTTTGCGCACGAGTTGAAACCAATCCACTTACCGTTCTTGAAGCAGTTTCCAAGAGCTGAGCCTAACGCTGTGGATGCGCCGGCAACGCTGGGAATGCCCAGGCAATCCCATACGCAACCCAGGAACTCCTTCTCATACTCCCAGTATGACTTCAAGCCTTGCGGATCAGTTGCAATGGTAGGACGCCCCTCCACGTACATATACGAGTCTATGCCGTGTCTAGCCGGATCCCTCTGCGTGAACCGTCCGCTGAGTGCGTCATAGAACCGCACCCCAAGCTGGAGGAACTGGTAGCCGGACTGGTCGAACAGGTTCGAGTCCTGGTAGTGGGAGTAGTACCCGAGTTGCCCGACGAAGCGGTACGGCTGGGCGGTCGAGCCGGTGCTCGCCGTCTGCTTCCCCCATGCGTCATACGTGTAGGTATCGGTCACCGTTCCCGAGCCGTCCGTCAGGAACCTGGTCGAGCCGAGCGCATCGAAGTGATAGTAGCGCGTCGTCGTCGCATCGAGCGTAGTTCCGACGACCCGGACGATCAGCACGAAACGCCATTTGCCGGTACTTGGGGCATTCGCCATGGCAGACTACCTCGGACAAGGAATGGGGGCAGGTACACAACTGGGCTGCCCCCATTCTGCCTCCTGACTACTGGCTCCTGAATGCTTCCTACTCGAACTTCCCCTCGCGGGAGGCAGAGATGTACTCCGCGCAGTACTCGTCCCGGCCCCGAAGCGCCTCGGTCGCGCAGATCAGGGCCATGAGCTGTTTGTCCATCGGGTCAATGATCGCCGCGTCTATCCCCGCCGTCATGCACATCACCGCGAACGCCTGGTTGAGGTACTTCCTGACCGGCATGCCGTGCGAGACGTTGCTCAGGCCGCCGATCGTCTGCACGTCCGGGAACTCTGCCTTGACGGTGCGGATCGTATCGAGGACCGCCAGCCCGTAGTCGCCGCCGGTCGCGATCGGGTAGACGAGCGGGTCGGAGTAGATGTTCTCCGGCTTGATCCCCTCGTCCAGGAGGTCGGCGACCAGCTTCCGCGCGACTCGGATGCGCCCATCGGCCGTCGTCGGGATGCCCTCGTCGTCCATGCTGAGCGCGACGACCTTCGTGCCGTACTCCTTGACGAACGGCAGTATCGCCGCGTAGCGGTCCTTCTCGGCGGTGATCGAGTTGATGAACGCCTGCCCCTTGTGGACCTTCAGCGCCCTCTCGATGGCGACCGGGTTCGGGCTGTCGAGCGAGCACGGGACGTCGAGCGCTCCCTGGACGGTCGTGACGAGCCACTCGAGCGCCTCGGGCTCGCCGCCGACGAGGGTGCCGGCGTTCACGTCAATGTAGTGCGCCCCGGCCTCGTACTGCTTGCGGGCGAGGTCAACGAAGTAGTCGGCATCCCGCGCCCTGACGGCGTTCTCGATGACCGGCTCTCCCTTGATCTTCCTGCTGGTGTTGATTCTCTCTCCGATGATGAGCATAATCAGTTCTCCTTATGATGCTGTGGGACCTATGTGACCCATGCGTCCCATTCCGTGTTCACTCCGCGGTCTCCGCGTACTCCGGCGGCTCGGGCCTCGGGAGCAGTCCCGCCCGCTCGACGATCGTCGGGGTGATGGACTCCCACATCACCGGCATGATGTGCACCCCGGCGACGCCCTCGATTTCCTTCAGCCGCTCGATGATCTCCACGCAGATGGCGACTCCCTCTTCCTTCGGGTCTTCGGCGGCTTCCATGCGCTTCAGGTACTCCTCGGGCACGCGCATCCCGGGCACCTCGCTCGCCATGTACCCGAGCGCCTTCGCCGACCGGGCCGGAAGGACCCCGCCCATGATGTAGACCTGCTTGTGGAGGCCGCGCTTCCGGACGTCCGCCATGAACTCCTCGAATCGCGGCACGTCGAAGATCGCCTGGGTTTGTATGAAATCCGCGCCCGCCTTGACCTTCTTCTCGAGCCGGCTCACGCGCCAGTCGAACGGTTCCGCGAACGGGTTCGCCGCCCCGCCGATGAACATCCGCGGCTCGACCTTGATCTCCTCGCCGCACTGGAAGGCCTTCTCGTCGCGCATCTTCTTGACCATCGCGATGAGGCTGACCGCGTCGAGGTCGTGGACTCCGCGCGCCTGCGGATGGTTGCCCGAGGTCATGTGGTCGCCCGAGAGGCAGAGGATGTTCTTCACGCCCATCGCCGCCGCGCCGAGGATGTCGCTCTGTATCGCGATCCGGTTGCGGTCCCGGCACGTCATCTGGATGACCGGCTCGAGGCCCTCCCGCATCACCAGCGCCGCGCTGCACACGCTCGACAGGCGGACTATCGCGGACTGGTTGTCCGTGAGGTTCACCGCGTCCACAAATCCCGCGAAGTTCTTGCACTTCTTAGTCACGGCCTCGGGATCGGCGCTCTGGGGCGGCCCGAGCTCCCCGCACACCGCGAACTTCCCCGCCTCGAGCAGCCGCTCGAGCCTACTCCCTGACTTCATCTAGCACCCCTTGAAAAGCCGCGACGCCAGCAGGATCCCGCAGATGCTCTTCGCGTCCACGATCTCTCCCGAGCGGATCATCTCCTCCGCGTCGCTCAGCCTGATCCGTACTATCTCCAGGAACTCGTCGGAATCCCTGTTCACTTCTTCCTCCCGCAAATCCTCCGCCAAGAACGTGTGCAGCAGCTCGTTCGAGTAGCCGGGAGAGAGATACGAGTGGAACATCTCGGTCAGCTTCTCCGGGAAGTAACCGATCTCCTCGACGAGTTCCCGCCGCGCGCAGTCGAATGGGTCCTCTCCCCGTTCGAGCGTCCCCGCCGGTATCTCCAATATCGTCCCGCCGACCGGCTGGCGGTACTGGCGAACGAGGATCAGCGTCTCGTGGTCGAGCATCGGCACGACCGCCACCGCGCCCTTGTGCTCCACGACCTCGCGCTTCGAGACGCGCCCGTTCGGCAGCTCGACCGTATCCACCCGCAGGTTGACGATCTTGCCGTCGTATATCCGCTGAGATTCGAGGGTTTTCTCTGTTAACTCCATTTGATAGCTTCCGGAGGCCGACGTGGCCCTGCCTCTTCCGCCACTACCCTTGGGGCGCGAAATCGAGGCGGCCGGAAACGCTGCCCTTCCTGGTGGGATGAACCCCGTAGAAGATCGGACGCGGTCATGCCGCGGAGGCGAGGGTCAGGTTCTCCAGCACGACGTTGGGAAGCTCGCCCTTGCCGAGGACTTCCCTGGCGTCTATTATCTCTATGCCGACCAACTTCTCGTCCGGGCCAATGTTGAGGGCAATCTCCTCGTTCAGCCTGACGGTACGGCACTCGCAATCGCCTTCGATGAGGCGGATGTACAGCGCGTCGCCTTCGGGATCGTATGTTATCTTCATCGTCGGCCTCTCTCAGAAATAGTAGGTGTACACGGTGATCACCACGATCTCATCGGCTTCCTCGACGATCACGGGAGCCACCTGCTTGACCGGGTAGCGCTTGCCCTGCCATGTGCCGCCGAACGGGAAGTTGTACCGGCACTGCAGCCTGCTCTTCTTCGCGGGCTCGCGAGTGCCGTCCCGCACGGCTCGGGCGACCTCATCCTCGGACGCGCCGCGCTCGGAGCACTGCACTCGGGCATGCGCGGTCAGTCGTATCGGTTTCATGACGAGCACGACCTCCCAACTGCCGGCATTATACCATATTCGCGCTAAGGTGGAGCCGTGTCTCGATATGCTTCGCTACTCGACATCAGTCGGGCCCTGCCTCCCGAGAAACCCCACCGATCTCCTCGAGTAGGCCGTCTGCGGCCGTATCGAGAGGCGCCCGGCCCCGGGCCCCAAGCCTTGTTCGAGCGTGCCGTTTCTGGTAAGATTGTGCGGTTATGGACTCACATTCCCTGCAGGTTCTGGAATACCAAGCGATCGCCGACATGCTCGTCGAGCGGACGGCCTCCCCCCTCGGAGAGGACTTCGCCCGCGCGCTGGAACCCGTCTCGGACGCGCTTCGGATCGAGGAAGGCCAGCGTGAGACCTCGGAGGCCGCGCGGATCATACGCGAGGAAGGGAGCTTCCCGCTCGGCGGCATCCACGACGTCCGCCCGCTGGTCGGAAAGGCGGCGGTGGACGCGCTTCTCCAGCCGGAGGAGCTTCTCCGCGTGGCCGGAACGCTCTCGTCGGCTCAGAGGCTGCGGGCGTTCATCCTCAAGCGCGAGGAAAAGAGCCCGAGGCTGATGGAGATCGCCGCGAACATCACGCCGCTCCCGCAGCTCGAGCGCGCGGTCGGCGATGCGATCAGCGACAAGGCCGAAATCCGAGACACCGCGAGCCCGGAACTCGCGCGCATCCGAAGCAAGCTCAAGACGATCCACAACCGGATGATGGACAAGCTCAACTCGATCATCCACTCGGCCGAGTTCCGCACGATGATCCAGGACCCGGTGATCACCCAGCGCGGCGACCGGTACTGCGTGCCGGTGAAGTCCGAGCATCGGCACGGGATACCCGGCATAGTCCACGACTCGAGCGCGAGCGGCGCCACCGTGTTCGTGGAGCCGGCGGCGGTGGTGGAGATGGGCAACGAGATCCGCACGCTCGTCTCGGCGGAAGAGGCGGAGGTGGAGCGGATACTCCGCCGCCTGACGGGGATGGTCTCGGTCGCGGCGCCGGAGCTTCGGCTGACCCTCGACTCCCTGGGCCGGCTCGACTTCGCGGCGGCGAAGGGCAGGCTCTCGTGCGACATGAGCGCCGTGGAGCCGGAGCTGGACCGCGAGGGGTACGTGGAGCTGATCGAGGCGCGGCACCCGCTCCTGACGGGCGAGGTCGTGCCGATTGACATCGAGCTGGGACGGCGCTTCAGGACGCTGCTCATCACCGGCCCGAACACCGGCGGCAAGACCGTGACGCTCAAGACGGTCGGGCTGTTGACCCTGATGGCTCAGTCCGGCCTGCACATCCCGGCGCGGGAGGGCAGCAGGCTGGCGGTGTTCGACGAGGTCTTCGCGGACATAGGGGACGAGCAGAGCATCCAGCAGTCTCTCAGCACGTTCTCGTCGCACATGACGAACATCGTGAACATAATCGCGCAGGCGGGCGGGAGATCGCTCGTACTCCTCGACGAACTCGGCGCGGGGACCGACCCGGGCGAGGGGGCGGCGCTGGCGAAGTCGGTGCTGAACCACCTTCTGGACGCCGGGGCGCTTACCGTCGCGACGACGCACTACGGGGAGTTGAAGGAGTTCGCGTTCATCCGCGAGGGAGTGGAGAACGCGAGCGTGGAGTTCGACCTGGAGACCCTGTCGCCGACGTACCGGCTGATGATCGGCGTGCCGGGGAGCAGCAACGCCTTCTCGATCGCGTCGAGGCTCGGGCTCCCGGACGAGATCGTGGCCGACGCGCGGGGCATGATCCAGGGCGGGGAGAAGTCCGAGGAGATCATCCGGCGGATAGAGGAGACGCACAAGGCGGCCGCCGAGAAGAAGCAGATGGCGGAGCGCACGTCCCGCGACGCGGAGATACTTCGGACTCGCTACGAGCACCGCCTCGAGGAGATCGAGGAGCTTCGGCGGGAGATGCGCGCGCAGCTCGCCGGAGAGGTCGAGCGCCGCGTCAAGGAGAAGGTCGCCGAACTCGACGAGATTATCGAGGAGCTGAAGCAGGGAAATCAGGAGTCAGGAGCCAGGAGTCAGGAGAGCGTCGTCCAGAAGGGCCGGGAGAGGTTCAAGAAGCGGGTCAAGGAGCTGAAGCAGGAGGTCGCGGAGGCGCTCGAGCCGGAGTACGAGGAGCCGGACGAGCCGTACGTCCTCGCGAAGGGCGACACGGTGACGGTGACGACGTTCGGCCTCGACGGTCAGCTTCTCACCGACCCGGGCGGCGGCGAGGCGGTCGTGCTGATCGGCTCGATGAAGGTGAACGTGCCGGTGGCGGCGCTTCGCCCGACGCGGCGTGCGGCGGAGAAGCCGAGGGAAGAGGCCTCCGGCGCGTCGGTGATCTCGACCTCGAAGGCGGGAACGGTCTCGCCGGAGCTGAAACTCATCGCGCAGAGGGCGGAGCAGGCCGTCGAGAACCTCGACAAGTACCTCGACGACGCGTACCTCGCGGGCCTGCCGTCCGCGCGCATCATCCACGGGATGGGGACGGGCGCTCTCAGGAAGGCCGTCTGGGACTACCTGCAGAACCACCACGCGGTGGAGTCGTTCCGCCTGGGAGAGCGCGAGGAAGGCGGCGCGGGCGCGACCGTCGTCACGTTCAAGAAATCATGACCGCCGATGAACGCGGATAGAAAGGGATCGGAGTAGCGGGAACCGTCAGCCCTGAGTGTGCCGGTGAATGACGGCATGTATCGAAGGGCGGCCTTGTGTTGCCGGACCTCATTGGAGGCCCGACCGTCCTTCGATACACGTCCCGGAGGACGCACTCAGGACTGGCGGTGCTGGTCCCTGTACATACGGACTCTTCAGAGTGGGTTCAGCACGAAAGCGTAACCAAGGAGCAACTACATGACAGAATACCCTGAAGAACTGATCGAGCGCCTGAAGAGCAAGGCGGCGGAGATGAGGAAGGACATCATCACGATGGTTGGAGCGGCGAACTCCGGCCACCCGGGCGGGTCGCTCTCCGCGGCGGACATCCTCGCCGCGCTCTACTTCCACGTCATGCGGCACGACCCGAAGGACCCGAAGCGGCCCGACCGCGACCGTTTCGTCCTGAGCAAGGGCCATGCCTCCCCCGTCCTCTACGCGGCCCTCGCTGAGGCCGGGTACTACCCGAAGGAGGAGATCACCACCTTCCGGCGCATTGACAGCCGGCTCCAGGGCCACCCGGACATGAAGAAGCTCCCCGGCGTCGAGTTCACCACCGGCTCGCTCGGGCAGGGGCTCTCCGGCGCGTGCGGGATGGCGATCGCGGGCAAGCTCGACTCGAAGGACTACCGCGTCTTCTGCATGGTCGGCGACGGCGAGTCGGAGGAGGGGCAGATATGGGAGGCCGCGATGGCGGCGGCCCACTTCGAGCTCGACAACCTGACCGCGATCACCGACTTCAACGGCCTTCAGATTGACGGCCCGCTCTGCGACATCATGACCGTCATGCCGGTCCCGGACAAGTGGCGCGCGTTCGGGTGGAACGTGATCGAGATAGACGGGCACGACTTCGGGCAGATCCTCGACGCGCTCGCTCCCGAGCGGAGGGTACAGGGCAAGCCGACGATGATCGTCGCGCACACCGTCAAGGGCAAGGGCGTCTCGTACATGGAGGGCGTCTGCGACTGGCACGGCAAGGCCCCGAACGCGGAACAGGTCGAGCAGGCGCTGGCGGAACTCGGAGCGTGATATGGGACCGCCGATGGACGCGGATGAACGCAGATCGGGATTGGATGAGATATCGAGGACGGTCATCGGCTGCGCGTACACTGTCGGGAATAACCTCGGGCACGGTTTCCTCGAAAAGGTGTACGAGAATGCGCTGGCGCATGAGCTTCGAAAGTCGGGACTGACAGCCAGACAACAGCACGCGATCAACGTGCTGTATGATGGCGTTGTCGTAGGGGAGTACCTCGCCGACATCCTGGTCAATGATTGTGTGATCCTTGAACTGAAGACAGTCAAGGCGCTCGACGACGTGCATATGGCTCAGTGTCTGAACTACCTGAAGGCAACGGGGCTGAATCTCTGTCTTCTAATTAACTTCGGAACGCCTAGAGTGCAGGTCAAGCGAGTAGTCAATAAATACTAGAGCTTTCCATCTGCGTCCATCGGCGTTCATCGGCGGTTGATATGGCTTTGAATGAAATGATCGAAGCAAGCAAGCAGGCGATGGAGAACGCGTACGCTCCGTACAGCGGGTTCCGGGTCGGGGCGGCGGTACTCGGAGC